>JAEZHP010000005.1 GCA_023416515.1 Pseudomonadota bacterium
GAGCGGGCCGACGGCGCGGCGCGCCGGCGAGCCCGGAAAGGCCTCGACGCAGCAGCGCTTGGCGTAGACCGCGTCGCGCAAATAGGGGTCGTCCGGGATCGCTCCCAGATAATCGAGGCTCGCGGGCGAGCCGCGCCTTCGGCCGTCTCGCCGAGCGCATCGCCGGGCTCGACATGCCGATGATGCCGGGCGGCCATCGCTTCTTCGGACTGGAGGCCGCGCATGGCGCTCATTGATCCGCAACCCACCATCCCCGTGTACACGCGCAAGCCTCGGGTCGAGCCCGAGCAGCTCGTGCGCGGGCATATGGCGCTCGTTCGCAAGATCGCCTGGCACGTCCATGCGCGGGTCGCGTCGACGATCGAGATCGAGGATCTGGCGCAGATCGGAATGATCGCTCTCGTCGAGGCGGCCAATGCCTTCGAGGACCGCGGCCACGCCTTCGCGACCTACGCGACCGTGCGCATCCGCGGCGCGATGATCGACCATCTGCGCAAGTCCGCGACCATTTGCCGATCGGCGATGGTCCGGCGGCGCGAGCTCAACGCCGCGCGCGTGACCCTCGAGGGGCGGCTCGGCCGCTCGGCGACCGAGGCGGAGATGGCCGAGCAGATGGGACTGGACGCGGCTTCCTATCGCGAGCTGGTCGACGACGTCCAATCGGTCCACCACGAGTCGATCGACGAGATCTATTCCGACCATTCGATGTGGTTCGCCGACGTCGAGGACCGCGCCGACCAGGCGCTCGAGCGCGAAGGGCTGAAGGCCGCGATCGCAGAAGTGATCCGCACCTTGCCGGAGCGCGACGCGCTCGTCCTTCAGCTCTACTTCGTCGAGGAGCTGAACCTCGACGAGATCGGCCAGACCCTCGGGGTCGGCGCCGCGCGGATTTGCCAGATCAAGAAGGCCGCCTTGGACAAGGTGCGCAAGAATTTGGCCGACTGGGCCTGACCGAGATTCCGGAGAACGAGATGAGCCTTCAACTTTCCGTGAGCGCGGCCGAGCTGCCGACCCTGCTGGAGCGAGCGCCGGCGAGCGTGCGCTACCTGTCGCTCGACTGTTTCGACACCTTGCTGTGGCGTAACACGGTGGCTCCGCGCGACGTGTTCGCCGACCTCCCGATCAGCGGCGGAGGCATCTGGCCGCGCGCCAAGGCCGAGGCACGCGCCCGCCAGCGCCTCCATTTCGCGACCGGGAAAGGCGAAGTCTCCATCGAGGCCATCTATCGAAGCCTGAAGCCCTATGCCGACGATCAGGAGATCGCCGCCGCGGTCCAGGCCGAGCTCGATGCCGAAGCGCGGCATTGCTACGGCTTCGCGCCCACCGTCGCGCTGATGAAGGACGCCAAGGCACGCGGCCTCGAGATCATCATCGTTTCCGACACCTATCTGTCCGACGTCCAGCTGCGCGAGCTGATCGAGCGCTCGGCGGGGGAAGAGGTGGCGGCGCTGATCGACCGGATCTTCGTCTCCTCGGCTTATGGGATCGCCAAGGCGGAGGGCCTGTTCAAGCCGGTGCTCAGGGACCTCGGAGCCGGGCCCCAGTCCATTCTTCACGTCGGCGACAACAAGGTCGCCGACCAGGATGCGCCGACCCTGCTCGGCGTCAACACGGTTCACCTGCGCCAGTTCACGAGCGAATGCGCGCAGCGCCTGCGCTTCGAAGCCTCGGCTGCTGCGATGATCGATTCGACCGTCCGCAACAGCTGCCCGGCCGTCGCTCCGCACCGGCCCGTCCTGTCGCTTCACGGCAGTGACGACCCGGTCGTGGCGCTCGGCCATGACGTGCTCGGGCCGGTGATGCACGCCTTCGCCACCTGGGTCGAGGCGGAGCGGCGCGACATGGCGGAGCGCACCGGGAAGCCCGTCAAATTGCTGTTCCTGATGCGCGACGGGCACCTGCCGATGCAGGTTTACCGCACTTTGTTCGGCGAAGGGGAGGGCGCTCCCATCGAGCTCAGCCGCTTCACCGCCCGGCGGGCGAGCTTCACCCACGCCCAGGCGGTCCGCGACTATCTCGCCGACGAAGGACGCCACGGCCGGACCGACGTCCTCAGCAACCATCTCGGCCTCGCACGGCATGAAGTCGCCAAGCTGTGCGGCAACCAGCTCGGCTTCCAGGCCCAGGAGAAGTTCAACAAGGGCGTTCAGACCCCGCAACTGCTCCGCGCCATCACCGATCGCTCGGCCAAGTTCGCCGACAAGGTGATGTCCCATCTTCGCCGCGCCGGAGTGAACGAGGGCGACTCCGTCATGTTCGTCGACCTCGGCTATGCCGGCACGGTCCAGAACGTGATCGAGCCGGTGCTTCGCGACCGTTTCGGAATCAGCGTGGCCGGGCGTTATCTATTGCTTCGCGATCACGAGCAGACCGGCTTCGACAAGAAGGGCCTGATCGACGACCGCCACTATGACCTCGCCGCGGTCCATGCCCTGTGCATGCCGGTCGCGGTGATCGAGCAATTGTGCACGGTCGCCCAGGGATCGGTCATCGACTACGGTCCCGACGGCGCTCCGATCCGCAAGGATTCGGGGCAGAAAGGCCTTCAGAACGCGGTTCGCGACCGGGTCCAGGAGGCGTGCATCGCCTTCGCCCGCAACGCCGCCGAAGCCGTGGTCCGCCCGGCCCGGTCCGACGACGGCGATTGCCGCCGCTCGATGGCCGCTTCGGTGCTCGGCCGGTTCCTGTTCATGCCCACGGCAGCCGAGGTCCAGGTGCTCGAAGCCTTCGACCATGACGTGAACCTTGGCTCCGACGATATGGTGAAGCTGGTCGATCCGGAGCTTGCCGGCACCGGCCTCAAGCGCCGCGGCCTGTTCTACGTCAACCAGTCGAACCGCATGTATCTGCCCGGCGAGCTTCGGCAGCACGGGCTTCCGCATCTCCTGGCCATGTTCGCGGCGAGCCGCCACCAGTTCGACCTTCGCCCGGCCGACTTCCACGCGGACTCGATCGAGCTCGACGGCTTCTTCGCAAGCGCGACCAGCCAGACGCTGCTTCCGGTCGAGGCCCATTCCACCCATGACGGCTATTACCAGGCCACCCTTCCGGTCGGCGCCGGCGAATATGCAGTCGGTATCCAGCTCGGCGCGCTCGCCGAATGGGTGCAGATCGAGGAAGCGGCGTTCCACACGCCCGCAGGCCTCCACGACCCGATTGCCGCCCAGATCAATCCGTCCATGCCCGCGCAGATCCTCTGCGAAGGGATGGAGGAGGTCTCGCCCGGTTTCTACCGCTGCCGCGAGGACGCGCTTCTGCTCGTCCCGCCGCCCGCGAAGACGAAGGAGGCGATGGTGCTCAGCCTCGTCTTCCGCCCCGTCGTTCGGCGCGAACCCCGCATTTCGATGAAAGAAGCCGCCTGATGACCGAACTCCTGATCCATTCGATGTCCGAGTTTTCCAGCCTGATGATGCCGGCACTGGCAGCGGCCGAGGCCGCCGATATCGTGGAAATCGGCGCCGAGTTCGGCGGCATGTCGACCTTGCTCGCCGACCATTGCGCGGCCCGCGGCGGACGGCTGACGAGCATCGATCCGTCGCCAAAGACCGAGTTCGTGCAATGGGCCGCGGACCGGCCGGAAGTACGGCATGTCGCCAAGCCAAGCCTCGAAGTGCTGGGCGACATCGACTGCGCCGATGCCTGGGTGATCGACGGCGACCATAATTGGTACACCGTCTATCACGAGCTCAAGGCCATCCGATCGCGCTGCCGCGAGGCGGGCAAGCCGCTTCTGGCATTCCTCCACGACGTCAACTGGCCGTCGGGACGGCGCGACATGTATTATGCGCCCGACCAGATTCCGGCGGAATATCGCCATGCCCACAGCTTCGATGCCGGCGCATTCCCGGGCCACTCCCAGCTCGTTGCGGGCAGGGGGTTCCGCGGAATGGGCCATTTCGCCTGGGCGAGCCATGAAGGCGGCCCGCGCAACGGCGTGCTGACCGGAATTGAGGATTTCCTCGCCGACGCGCTTGCCGAGGGCGAGGAATATGCCTTCGCCGAAGTGCCGGCGGTGTTCGGACTCGGGGTCCTCTTCGCGATGGACGCGCCGTGGACGGCGGCTGTGGCCGAGATCGTGCTTCCTTACCACGACAACGCGCTGATCCGCCGCCTCGAGCAGAACCGCCTGGTCAATTACCTGACGGTGCTCGAATTCCAGGACCGCCGCGCCGCCTGAGGCCGCTCCCTCTTCGGGGCAAATCGCAGGGCAGTTCCGAGCGAGCGCTTGCCCCCCGGGCCTGCCACCCTATGTCCATGAGACTTAGGAGTGAGCGGTAACGTGAGACGCAGTTCAACAGCAATGACGAGGGCATCCATGCTCCTGTCGATGCTGCTTGCCGCGTTGCTCGGTCAGCCGGCATTCGGTCCGATCGAAGCCGCGGCCGCCGCGCCGACGCGGCCCACGCTCGAGGCGAACCTCGCCGACGGCCTTCGGGCCCTCCCGGCACGCGCATCCTTGTCCAAGGCCGGCCTCGTCTCAGACGATGGCGGCGGACCGGGCGGCGACACTCCTCTTCTTCCTGCGCAGATCGGCCCCGTCGCGGCGCCTGCACTTGCGGGCGGCTTCTTTGCCTTCCGTTCAAGCGCCGAACCCGCCGTTCGCAGGGCCAGTGCGAACCGGGCGCGAGCTCCCCCGACCGCGTGACTGCCACGCTTCCGTTCGGAAGCGCTTTTCCAGTCACGACCGGCGGCGCTTCCGAGGAGGGGCGTCCGCCCCATGGAGCATGAATATCATGAAGATCGCCAACGTCGTCTCGGTCCAGGACCGGGATCATCTCGCCGAGCCCGCAGCAGTCGTACCGGCTTCCAAGCGTATCGGCCGGATGGCCGACCTGCTGCGCGCCTATCCCAGCATCTCCGACCCCGAGCGGCTCCAGCTTCTGGAGTTCCTCACCAAGGGGGTGCCTGAGGAAGTCACTCAGGTGACCCATATGCAGGGGATGGAGCGAAACGTTGCCGCTTTCCGCAAGGCGCATCCGCGCCACTTCCCCCAGGGCCTGAGGGGTTGGCTGCCGATGATCCTGTTCGGCGGAGCAATGCTCGTCGCGGTGTTCTGGCGCCTATTCGGAGGCACTATCTAAGAATCGAAAAGCCCCGGGGTGTCGCCACCCCGGGGCTTAACGAGCGGACGGTGCCTGCGATTAGCGAAGCAGGCTAAGCACGCCCTGCTGGCTCTGATTGGCCTGGGCGAGCATCGCGGTCGATGCCTGGCTCAGGATCTGGGCCTTGGCGAGGTTCGTGGTCTCCTGCGAGAAGTCAGCGTCCTCGATCCGCGAACGCGCATCGCTGAGGTTGACGACGTTGCTCGACAGGTTGTTGACCGTCGACTCCAGGCGGCTCTGGGCGGCGCCCAGCTTCGCGCGGGTGCCGTTAACGTTGGTCAGCGCGGTGTCGACGTTGCCGAGCGCCGTGCTGGCGTTGGCCGCGGTGTCGACCGCGGTGGCCGAGGCCAAGTCAGAAAGGGCCGAGAAGCTGACCGAGATGGTGTCGCCGCTGTTGACGCCCGACTGGATGGTCACGCCGCCCGAAGCCGCCGTGTAGGTGGCGCCCGAAGCGTTGCTGTTGAAGATGCGCGTGCCGTTGAACTCGGTGGTCGCGAGGATGCTGGTGATCTGCGACTTGAGCTCGGTAACCTCGGAGTTGAGGTTGGTGCGGTCGGAGGTGCCATAGGTACCGTTGGCCGACTGCACGGCCAGCTCGCGGATGCGCTGCAGCATGTTGGTGACCTCGCTCAGAGCGCCTTCGGCGGTCTGGGCGTAGGAGATGCCGTCATTGCTGTTGCGGATCGCCTGGTTCATGCCGCGGATCTGCGACGTCATCTTGCTCGCGATGGCGAGGCCGGCGGCGTCGTCCTTCGCGGTGTTGATGCGCTTGCCGCTCGACAGGCGCTCCATGGCAGTCTGCAGGGCGTTGTCGGCGACCCGGCTGCCGTTCTGCGCACGAAGCGCAGCGGTGTTGGTGTTGATAACGCTCATTCGAAGTTCCTTTCCCGCTCATTCTGGCAGCCAAGCACCGTCCGTGCCCTGCCACGAAGCCAGTAACGGCGGCTTTCCCGACAGGTTTAATTCGGCGTTGAGCGTCGGCTTTCCGACGGGCCCTTTCCCGTCCCTGGCGACGGAGGTTTGACGATCGTCATGCGCGCGCGTCCGCCCGCGAAAGGAATCCCGCGCGTTAACGTTATTGGCACGGCCTTTGCGTAAAGCGGTTCGACCACGCGGCACTGGGATTTTCCGCCGCTTTGTGGGGGGACAAGGAATGATTGGATTGAGCCGGACGATCATGTCCGCTCACCCGGGACTGATCGGATGGCTCGACGGAGCGGGGCTCGAGCCCGCCGCCGTCGAGGCCGCCGCCGATCGCGCCTTTCCCGCCATCGTCGCTCCCGCCGAGGCCGACACCGCACGCGCCGGCGACGTGATCGTCGCCAACGGCGCTCCGTCGCTCGTGCGCGAAAGCGGCAAGCCCGCCCGCCTCAGCTTCGCCGCCGCCGACCAGGCGTTCGGCTACGCGCTCGCGGCCGAGCTGGTCCGTCCGGCGGTCCGTCCGGCCGCCGCCGACCCCGCCAGCGCACGCCTTCTCGGCCTCGCCCGCCGAATCGCCGCGAGCGACGCGTCGGTCCTGGTGCTCGGCGAGACCGGCACCGGCAAGGAAGGCCTTGCCCGCTTCATCCATGCCTCCTCGCAGCGCTCGAACGGGGGCTTCATCGCGGTTAATTGCGCCGCTCTTCCCGAGACGATGCTCGAGGCGATCCTGTTCGGCCACCGCCGCGGCAGCTTCACCGGAGCGATGAGCGAAGGCGAAGGCCTGTTCCGCGCCGCCGCCGGAGGAACCCTGCTTCTCGACGAGGTCGCCGAGCTCCCGCTCGCGCTCCAGGCCAAGCTTCTGCGCACTCTCCAGGAAAAGGAAGTCCTTCCGGTCGGCGCAACCCGCGCCGAGCCGGTCGACGTCCGCGTCATCGCCTGCGCCAATCGCGATCTCGCCGCCGAGGTGGCCGAAGGCCGCTTCCGCGCGGATCTCTACTGGCGCCTCAACGTGGTTCCGATTCACCTCGCACCGCTGCGCAGCCGCCCGCGCGACATCCCGGCAATCGCCGCGGCGCTGATGCTCCGCCACACCGATCCTGCCGAGGCCTTTCCGTTCCCGACCGCTCAGGCGGTCGAAATGCTTTGCGCGCATGAGTGGCCGGGCAATGCCCGCGAGCTCGACAATGTTCTCCTGCGCGCGCTGCTTCTCCGCACCGGCACCCGGCTCGAGGCATCGGACCTTGCCATCGAGGCCGCTCCGGTCGTCGAGGCCGACACTGCCACCAGCCTCGAGCAAGCCGCCAAGGACGCCGAGGCCCGAATCATACGCGCCGCTCTTGCCGCCACCGGAGGCCACCGCCTCCGCGCGGCCGAGAAGCTCGGCATTTCCGAACGCACCCTTCGCTACCGCCTCGCAGAAATGCGGGCGGCCGCTGCCTGAGGAGGCTCATTAGATGAACGCGATCGATCCGGCCCGCATCATGGCGATGCGAGCGCAGATCCTGGAGCGCAACGACGCTCTCCAGCGTGCCGCCGGCCTCGGCCTCGACGGCCAGGTGGGCGGGGCGACCGGCCCCGGCGCGACCGGCCCGGCGACCTTCGGCGACGCGCTCCAGGGCGCTCTTCGCCAGGTCAACGAGATGCAGGCTCAGAGCTCCTCGATCAGCGAGGCCTATGAGCGCGGCCAGACGACCGACATCGCCGCCGTCATGCTTGCCCGACAGCAGGCATCGATCGGCTTCGAGGCGACGCTGCAGGTGAGGAACCGCCTGCTGTCCGCCTACAAAGACATCATGAACATGCCGGTGTAAGAGATGAGCGAACTCGCAGCCACTCCGAACGACCTCACCCTCACCGCGCGGCCGCTTCCGGTCGCCGGTGGAACCGGATTCATGGGCAAGGCCCGTGACTTCATGTCCCAGCCCGCCGTGGCGAAGGCGATCCCGGCGATCGCGTTCGTCGCGCTGATCGGCCTCGCCGCGCTGATGTGGATGACCTTCAGCCAGGCCCCCGGCCGGACGCTGTTCTCAGGCCTTGCCGATTCCGACAAGGCGGCGGTCGTGGAAGCGCTCGAGGGCGCCGGGATCAGCCACACGCTCGACAATTCGACCGGCGCGATCACCGTGTCGGAGGACGATTATTACCAGGCGCGAATGGTCGCCGCTGCCCAGGGCCTGCCCCGCGGCGCGCCCGACGGTGGCCAGGTGATGGAGAATTTGCCGCTCGGCGCCAGCCGTGCGGTCGAGGGCGAGCGGATCCGCGCCGCCCGCCAGATGGACCTCGCCCGTACCATCGAGGCGATTGACGCGGTGCGCAGCGCCCGAGTCCACATCGCCGACAACGGCCAAAGCGTGTTCGTACGCGACCGTGCATCGCCGGGCGCCTCGGTCATGCTGACCCTCCAGTCCGGCCGGACGCTCAGCGACGGCCAGGTCCAGGCGATCATCCACCTCGTCGCCTCGTCGGTCCCCAACCTCAACCCGGAGCAGGTGTCGGTCGTCGACCAGAATGGCCGGCTGCTCTCGCGTGCCGGCGGCGCCGATGGCGCCAGTGGAGAGGCCGAGCGCCAGCTCGCCGTCCAGCAGGCCACCGAAGGCCGTTATCGCGAAGCCATCGCCACCTTGCTGACCCCGATCCTCGGCGCCGGCAACTTCACCGCCGAGGTGAGCGCGGAGATGGACTTCAGCCAGACCGAGGCGAGCCGCGAGGCCTTCCCGGAAGCGGCGCGCGCGCTTCGCTCGGAGCAGGGCACCGTCACCCAGGAAAGCAATGCCCAGCCGGCAGCCGGCGGAATCCCCGGAACGCTCGCCAACGAGGCGCCGCCGCCCGCGACGACCACGGCCGACCCGAACAACCCGACCGCGGCTCCCGGCGCTCCGGCGACCGCCAACGAGACCCGCCGCAACGAGCAATATGCCCGCAACTATGCGGTCGGCCGCGAAATCTCCGTCACCCGCCAGCAGACCGGGACGGTGAAGCGCGTGTCGGTCGCGGTCGCGGTGCGCAACCCGGAAGGCGGCCGCCCGCTGACCCGCGACGAGATCCAGTCGCTCGAAAATCTCGTCCGCGGCGCGGTCGGCTTCAACCAGCAGCGCGGCGACATGGTCGCCCTCACTGCTCGCGCCTTCGTCTCGGAGGAGGCGAGCTCGGTGAGCTGGTGGCAGGAAGCGTGGCTGTCGCCGGTCGTTCGAAGCGTCGGCGGATTGATCCTCGCCCTGGCGTTCCTGTTCGGAATCGGCCGGCCGCTGATGAAGCGCCTCAGCGCAGCAGCCACCCGCCGTGCCGAGACCCGCGACCAGGTGCGCAGCGAGATCGCCGCCGCGGTCGAGGAGCATGCCAAGACCGGCGGATCGCACGTCACCATCGACATGATCGAAGCGGCGCCGAGCTACGAAGCCCGAGCCGAACTCATCCGCAATTTCGTCCGCCAGGATCCCGCCCGAGCAGCGCTCGTGGTGCGCGACCTGATCCGCGCCGACACCCAGGGAGCCGCCTAAGATGGCCGAGACTGCAACCCTCGAAGACCTCGAGGCGCTCGATCCGACCCCGACCGGCCCGCAGGGCAGCGCCGCCGCGGCCATCTTCCTGATGACCCTGGGCGACGCCGAGGCGGCCGAGATCCTCAGCCATCTCGATCCGCACGAGGTTCAACAGCTCGGGTCCGCGATGTTCGACGTTGTCGACGTGTCGGCCGGCGATGTCGACAGCGTGTTCGACCTGTTCATGACCAAGGTGCGGGCCCGAACCACGATCGGCTTCGGAGCGACCCCGCGCATCCGCGCGGTGATGGAGCATGCGCTTGGCCAGGAGCGTGCCGAGACCGTGCTCGCCCGGATCACTCCGGCAACCCGGAGCCGCGCCCTCGATGCCCTGCGCTGGATGGACGCGCGCACCATCGCCGCCATCTGCCAGGCCGAACATCCGCAGATCGCGGCGCTGGTTCTCGCCCATCTCGAGCCGCCGGCCGCGGCCGACGTGCTTCAGCTCCTTCCGCAGGAGGTCCAGCCCGACATCATCTACCGCGTCGCCCGTCTCGAGACGGTCACCGCAGAGGCGATCGAGGAACTGGAAGAGATCCTCGCCCGCGAGTCGAGCAGGGTCTCGGCGGCCGCTCCCGCCACCGTTCGCGGCGGCGCGACCGAGGCGGCCAAGATCATGACCAACACCAAGGGCGGCACCGACCAGCGCATCATCCGGTCGCTCAACAAGGTCGACAAGGCGATGGCCCAGAAGATCGAGGACGAGATGTTCGTCTTCGACGATCTTGCCAAGCTCAGCGCGAAGAACCTCGCCGCGCTCATGCAGGCGATCGACGCCGAGCTGCTCGCCCCCGCGCTCAAGGGCGCCGATCCGGTGCTTCGCGACAAGATGCTGTCGTCGATGTCGAGCCGCGCCGCCGACACGGTCCGCGACGAGATCGAGGAGCGCGGCCCGATGCGGCTCGCCGAAGTGCTCGAGGCCCAGAAGCAGATCCTCGTCGTCGCCCGCAAACTGGCGGACGCCGGCACCATCCAGCTCGCCGGCCGCGGAGGCGACGAATATGTCTAGGCTTTGGCGCGAAGAGCGCGCTCAGCAGGCCGCGAGCGTCGGAAGCTTCGTCATCCGGCCGACCGGCAACAGCTTCCGGCCCTGGGTGAACGATTCCGACAATGGAGCGCCGGCAAGCAATGACGGCGCCTTCACTCCCGAAGACCATGCCGCGCAGCGCGAGGAGGAGGCTTATCTCCGCGGGCTCGCCGACGGCCGCCGAACGGTCGAGGCCGAGGTCGCTGCCGAGCGCAACGCCATCGCACAGCTCGCCGAGGCGCTTCAGGAGCTGAAGCCCGAGCCGACTCTGCCGCTCGCAATGCTTCTCGCCGAGACCGTGGACCGGCTGGTTCGCGAGGTCATCGGCGAGGTCGAGGTCGACGGAATCCGCTTGCTCGCCCGCGCCAAGGCGGCCGCCGCACTGATCGGGGAAGCGACCCGGCCCGCGCGGCTCAAGGTCAATCCCGAAGACCTGGCGATCCTCGCCGAGGCCAAGCTCGAGATCGAGGTCGAATCCGATCCGGCCCTGCCGCGCGGCACGGTCTTGCTCGAGACGGCCGACGGCTGGGTCGAGGACGGCCCCGCCGTACGGCTCGACCGGCTACGCGCCGAGCTCGACAAGGTGGCGGCGTCGCGATGAGCAATCTGACCGAACGCGCGCGAACGCTTCTCGAAGGGGTCGCGGTGGGGGAGGGGCCTCGCCGAGTCGGCCGGCTATTGTCCTATGACGGGCTGATGCTCGAGGCCACCGGCCTCGACAAGCCGGTCGGTTCGGGTGCGCGGATCGTCGATGCCGACGGCCACATCGCACGTGCCGAAGTGGTCGGCTTCCGCGGCAAGCGTACGTTGCTGATGGCGCTCGGCGCCGATGCCGCCCACGCTTCCGGAGCGCGGGTCGAACCCGATGCGTCCTCGACCATGGTCGAGGTCGGCCCCGGCCTTCTCGGCCGGGTCGTCGACGCGCTCGGACAGCCGCTCGACGGCCTGGGTCCGGTTCCTGCGACCGACAAGTGGCCGCTCGCCGGCAAACCGGGCAATCCGCTCGACCGCGCCAGGGTGACCGAGGCGTTCGACCTCGGCGTTCGCGGAGTCAACGCCATGCTCACCGCCGGCGTCGGCCAGCGGATCGCGATCGTCGCCGGTTCGGGCGTCGGCAAATCGGTGCTGATGGGCCAGATGCTCAACGGCGCCGAAGCCGATGTCATCGTCGTCGGCCTGATCGGCGAGCGAAGCCGCGAGGTCTCCGACTTCCTGGCCACCAAATTGAGCGGGCCGGTCCGGCAGAAGTCGGTGGTGGTCGCGGTTCCCGCCGACCACGCGCCGCTGCTCCGCCTTCGCGCGGCGATGCGCGCGACCGCGATCGCCGAGGATTTCCGGGCCCGCGGCCTCAAGGTCCTGCTGCTGATCGACAGCCTCACCCGAGTTGCCCATGCGCAGCGCGAGATCGGCCTGTCGCTGGGCGAGCCGCCGACCGTGAAGGGCTATCCGCCCTCCGCCCTCGGACTCATTCCGCGGCTTTGCGAGCGGGCCGGCGCGGACAGCCGCACCGGCGGCTCGATCACCGCGCTCTACACCGTTCTCGCCGACGGCGACGACACCGACGATCCGATCGTCGATGCCGCTCGCGCGATCGTCGACGGCCACATCATCCTGTCGCGCGGACTCGCCGAGCAGGGCGTCTATCCGGCGATCGACGTCGGCAAGTCCCTGTCGCGCGTGATGAGCGACATCGCCTGCCCCGAACATGCCCAGGCCGCGGCAGCCTTCCGCCGGCTGTGGTCGGCCTATGAGGACAATCGCGATCTCATCCTGATGGGCGCCTATGCGGTCGGCTCGGATGCCCTCATCGACGAGGCGATCGCTCGCCGCCAGGAGCTTCTCGGCTTCCTTCGCCAGGCGCCGGGAGAGCGGGTCGCTTACGAAGATAGCGTCCTCCAGCTCGCCGGGATGATGGCGTCATGAAGGCAGCGGTGAAGCAAAGGGCGCGAATCGCGCGCGTCCGGCGCCTCCAGCATGGGCTCGCCGCGTCGAGCGCGGCCGCCGCCGCGGCTCAGGTGCGCAACCTCGAGGAAAGCGCCTCGCGCCTCGCCGAGATGCGCTGCGACCTCGATCCCAACGAAGGGATCACCAGCGGCGCATGGCTGTCGTCGGCGGGCGAGCTGGCGATGCGGCTCGATGCCGCTCGAATCGGCCTTGCCCCGACCATCGATGCCGCTCGCTCGACCGCCCAGGCCAAGGAGCGGGTGCGGGTCGCCGCGCGCCAGAGCCAGGAAAGCGCCGAACGGCTCGAACATGCGGCGGCCAGTGCGGCCGAGGAGATGTTCGAAAATCGAATGAACAAGATAACGCGCCGCCGGGTGCGTCCGAACCACAATGAGGTGACACCGTGATGCCAGCCGCAACCAACATCTTGAAGGCCGCGACGACCGGGGAAGCGGGGGCTGTTGCCCAGGCGACCCCGGGCGCCGAGATCTTCGCAGCGCTGCTCAGCGGCACCGAGGTGGTGACGGGCGAGGGCGAGACCGCTGATGAGGCGGTTACGATCGAGGCCACTGAAACGGCCGAGCCCAATCTCGACATCCTCGCGCCTTTGCTCGCCCAGCAGCAGGTGGTGCCGACGGTGACGGTTCCGAATGTCGCGGGCGAGGGCGCCGAAACCTCGGACGGCGCATCGATCCTGGGAGGCGCTCCAGTCTCTCCGCTCGTTCCGAGCGATGCCGATGGGCGCTTGAACGGCACTCAGGGCCAGAACCCTGGCCCGGCCGCCGTGGCGACCGCTGACGCCGCGAACCAGGCTATCGCCAACGCCGCTCGACTTCTCTCGGGACGAGCCGAGGGCTCGGATCTGCCGCAGCCGGTGGAAGTGAAGGAGCCCGGCGCCGGCGACGTGAAAGCTTCGCTGACCGACGTCGCCAAGGCCCTTGGCAAGTCGGATGGCGCTTCCAACCAGCCGGCCGCGCCGACGATACCAGCTTCCGCCGCCGCGCCGGCCAAGGACCAGCAGCCCGGCGGCAATCGCCAGCAGCCTGAGGCGCCGGTGCCCACCATCGAGGTGCAGGCCCAGCAGCCGACGACTTCAGCCAGCGACGTTCGATCGCTGATCGCCTCGCTGACCAACGCCGCAGGAATCACGGCGACGGGGGGTGCCGCCCAGACCGGGGCCGCCCAGCAGCTTGGCCAGGTGCTCGCCGCCCAGGTGCTCAACCTCGCCGGCGGAAGCGAATGGCTCGACCAGCTTACCCACGAGATCGGCCGCGCGACCGACGGTTCGGGACCGCTTCGCTTCCGGCTCACCCCGGAAAGCCTCGGCGAGCTCAAGGTCGAGATCAGCCACAGCGACCGCGGCGCGGTCGTGCGGATGACGGTCGGAACCGAAGCCGCTCATGCGGCGCTTGCCGACGCTCAGCCCAAGCTCGCCGCCGAAGCGCGGGCTCAAGGCGTGCGAATCGCCGAGACCCAGGTCGACCTCGCCGGCAACCAAGCCCAGCAGCAGCAACAGCAGGGCCGCGAATCGGCGCGCCAGCAGGCGGCCTCGGCAGACCACACGCTTCGCGCCTTCCGCGCCGCCGGGTCGACTTCAACCGGAACCTCGGGCCCCGCGGCGGCGAGCCGCACGGCCGAACGCTACGCTTAAGGAGACGATGAGATGAGCCGCAACGCCAAGAAGGAGGCGACCGAAGAGGCCGCGCCGCCGAAGAAGAAGAAGGGCAAGCTGTTCCTGATGCTTGGAATCGTCGTGCTGCTCGGGGGCGGCGGCGGTGCCGCGCTCTATGCCAGCGGCGTGCTGGTCCCGAGCAACGCGGCTCATGACGCGAATCGGCCGCAGCTGGTCCCGCGGTCCGAAGCGAGCAGCAGCGAAGTCGCCGAGGCGATGGAGCGCGCGCGCCAGGGCCATGTCGATCCGCGCGTGTTCCAGGCGACCTATCATACGCTCGCCGACAACTTCACCTCGAACCTTCGCGGCGGCCAGGCCTTCGTCCAGATCGGGATCGGCGTGTCCACCTATTATGACGAGCACGTCATCGAGAATCTCGAGAAGCACGAGATGGCGATCCGCTCGGCGATCCTGATGGTCCTGTCCGAGCAGGACCCGATCGCGATCGCGACCAGCGAGGGCAAGGAGGCACTCCGCCAACAGCTAAAGAACGCGGTGAATCGCGTGTTAACCAATAAGGAAGGGTTCGGGGGCATAGACGAAGTCCACTTCACCAGCTTCGTGACCCAATGACCGATCAGCCCACCCTGTCTGGAGACGAAATCGCGGCCCTGATGGGCCGTGAGGAACCCTCTGCGCGGCAGGATGGGCCGTCACGGGAGCCGCGGCCGTTCAGCTTCGGAAGCGGCTCCACCCAGCCGAGCGCGGCCTTGCCTGCGCTCGACCGGATCAACGAACGGCTGGCGCGGCGAATCCGCGACCTCATCGAACCCTATATCCGGGCCAAGCCGCGGGTGGTCGCCGATCCTGCGGTGCTCCGGCCGCTCCGCGACTGGCAGGCCGAGCAGCGCCAGTTCGTCGGCCTCAGCCTGTTCACGATGAAGCCGCTGAAGGGCACCCTTGCGGTTTGCGTGCCCAGCGAATTCGTCGGGCGCCTGGTCGACGCTTATTATGGCGGCACCGGCGCCGAATCCGAACGCGAGGCGCGCGAGTTCACCGCCACGGAAGAGCGGCTGCTTGCGCGGCTCTCCGAGAATCTGGTCGGCCTCGTCGCCGAGGCATGGCGCGAAATCGCGCCGATCGAACCGGCGCTTCGCGGCCGCGAGACCAGCCCGGCACTGACCGGCGTCGGCGGTCCCGACGAGACGGCGGTCATCTGCCGGTTCATCGTCACTCCGCCGCAAGCGCGGCCGGCGAGCCTCGACATCCTGTTTCCCGCCGCGGCGCTTCGCTCGGTCGAGGGCGCGCTCGCCGCAAAGGTCGGCGACGACGGCGGCCGCGGCGAGGAATGGCGCGGCAAGCTCAATGCCGCACTGGCCGACATCCGCATCGAGGCCCGCACCGTCCTGGCGCGGCCCGAGCTCAGCGTCGGCGAGCTGGTTCAACTGAAGGTCGGCGACGTCATCCCGGTCAGCATTCCGGCGATGGTGCCGCTGCTGGTCGAGGGGCGCACCGTCGCCCTGGGCTCGATCGGCGAGCAGGACGGCAAGGCCGCGCTCAAGGTCGACAAGATTACGAGGAGAATGGGTTCGTGAGCGACATGGGGGAAATTCTTCCGGCCGAGGACGACGCCGTCGAGGCGCCGATGGCCGGCCGCAACTATCGGCTTCTCGCCGACATCCCGGTGAGGCTGTCGGTCGAGGTCGGATCGACCGCGATCAAGCTGTCCGAGCTGATGGACCTCAACGAGGGAAGCATCGTCGAGCTCGACCGGCAGAGCCATGAGCTGCTCGACATCATGGCCAACGGCACCCTTATCGCCAAGGGCGAGGTAGTGACCGTCAACGGCCGCTTCGGCATTCGGGTGCTCGAAGTCGTCGCCGCCGACGCGCGCCTCGCCGGCGCCGGCCTCGAGCGCCGTCGATGACCGAATATTTCCTTCGCCTGCTGTTCCTGATCCCGCTCGTCGGAGGCCTCGCCTTCGGAGCGCTGTGGCTGTGGCGCAAGGCCCAGCCCGGAATGGCCGTGGGTCAGCGCGAGCGGCTCGTCAAAGTCGTCGACGCGGTGCCGATGGGCACGACCGGCCGCCTCGCGGTGGTCGAGTTCGACGGCAAGCGGATCCTTCTCGCGGTGTCGCGCACCGGAATCAGCCGGCTCGACGACGACGGCCGTTCCGCGATGGGCCTCCTCGATGGCTAATCTTCTCAATCCTCCCCGGGACGGGGAGGGGGACCATGCGAGCATGGTGGAAGGGCTGGAACGACCCTCGGCGTAGCCCCTCCGTCAGCGCTTCGCGCTGCCACCTCCCCGTGCCGGGGAGGATTGATCATGATCCTCGCCGAGGCCGATGTTTCCGAGGACTGGGACAGTCGAACCGACTGGGCGGAGCTCGCCCAGACCTGTGCCGCGGCGGCGTTCGCCGTGACCCCATATGCGCGGCTTGCGGAGAGCGGCGTGCCGGTGGAGATCTCCGTCCGCTTCACGAGCGACGAAGAGGTCCACGCGCTGAACCGCGACTATCGCGGCAAGGACAAGCCGACCAATGTCCTGTCCTTCCCGATGGCGGAGCCGGACTTGCTCGACGATGTCGCGGACGGCGACGAGATCGAAATCCTGCTCGGCGACCTCGCCCTCGCTTATGGCGTATGCACGCGCGAGGCCGAGGAGCGCGGGATTGCGGTTCGCAGCCATGCGGCCCACCTTCTGGTCCACGGCACTCTTCATCTGCTAGGTTACGACCACGAAACCAGCGAGGCTGACGCCGAAGCCATGGAAGAATTGGAGCGCCGCGCACTTGCGACGCTCGGAATCGCCGATCCGTATCAACTGACAGAGGCCCATTCGTAAGAAATGCCCGAAGACGACGACGACATAAGTAGCACCGGCCGCGCCAATGGCCGCTCTTTCTGGGGCGGCCTGCGCGCGGCCCTGTTCGGCGAGGAGGAGGAAGCCACTCTCCGCGACCAGATTGAGGAAGCGATCGACGAGTCCGAGCACGAGGCTCCCAAGATCGGCGACCTCAGCCCGGTCGAGCGCCAGATGCTCCGCAACATGCTTCATTTCGGCGAGAAGACCGCGGGCGACGTCGCGGTGCCGCGAAGCGACATCATCGCGGTTGCATCGTCGATCAGCTTTGCGGAGCTCGTCGCCGCGATCGCCGACGCCGGGCACAGCCGCCTTCCGGTCTATGAGGACAGCCTCGACCGGATCATCGGAATGATTCACGTCAAGGACGTGTTCGCCCGAATGATCGGCGGCGAGGATCCGCCGGAGGACATCACCGAGCTGATGCGCGAGCCGCTCTACGTGCCCGAATCGATGGGCATGCCGGACCTGCTGGCGCAGATGCGCGCGAGCCGGACCCATCTCGCAATCGTCGTCGACGAATTCGGCGGGACAGAAGGGGTCATCACCATCGAGGACGTCGTCGAGGAGATCGTCGGCGAGATCGAGGACGAGCATGACGAGGAGCCGGAAGGCACCCTGATCCAGCTCGACGACGGCATGTGGGACGCCGACGCTCGGGCCGAGCTCGAGGAGGTCGCCGAGGCGATCGACCCGCGCCTCGCCGAGGTCGAGGAGGATGTCGACACGCTGGGCGGCCTCGCCTTCGTCCTCGCCGGCCATGTGCCGCAGCAGGGCGAGATGCTCGACCATCCGAGCGGCTGGCGGCTGGAGGTGACGGAATGCGATCCGCGCCGGGTCACCCGCCTGCGGCTGCATGCGCCCGGCTCGGATCAGATGCACGGCTGAGCGTCGGCGATCTTTGGGGGACGGATTTGAGATGAGTTACGAGACGATCCGAGTCGAGCTGAGCCCGGCGGCGGTGGGCGTGATCACGCTCGACCGCCCGGACACTCTGAACGCGCTCACCGCTCAGATGCTCGATGAGATTCGTGACGCGGTGAGCCGGCTGCCCGGCGACGGCGCGCGAGCGCTCCTTCTCACCGGCGAGGGTCGCGGCTTCTCCAGCGGCGCCGACCTTACCGGCGGCGGTGCTGGGATCCCGGACGATCTCGGGCTCGCGCTCGAGAAGCACTTCAATCCGCTCATCGAGGCGCTGATCGGGGCTCCGGTTCCGGTCGTCGCGGCGGTTAACGGGCCTGCGGCGGGCGCCGGCTGCAGCCTTGCCCTTACCGCCGACATCGTCATCGCCGCGCGCTCGGCCTATTTTCTCCAGGCCTTCGTCAATATCGGATTGGTTCCGGACGCCGGAGCGACCTGGCTCTTGCCGCGCCTCGTCGGGCGCGCTCGGGCGATGGAGATGATGCTGCTCGGCGAGCGGATCGGCGCCGACAAGGCCGCCGAATGGGGAATGATCGCCCGGGTGGTGGACGACGAGTTCCTGCGCGAGGAAGCGATGGTCGTCGCGGCCAATCTCGCGCGGGGCCCGACCAAGGCGCTGGGCCTGATCCGGGGGCTTGCGCGCGATTGCGAGCAATTGTCCCTGACCGACGCCCTTGCCGCGGAGCGGGTCGCTCAGCGCGACTCGGGCGGGACCGAGGACTTCAGGTCGGCGGTGGTCGCCTTCCTTCAGAAACGCCAGCCGACCTTCGCGGGCCGCTAGCCGAAACGGCGGAGCGGCTCGGCGCCCTCGTCGGCGAACAGATATCGCTCGGCGGAGGGGACGTCGGTGAACATCTGGGCGTCGCGGGCGACCAGCGTCCGCTCGAGCTGCATCGCCGCCAAATTGCGATCTACGACGAAGGCGAGCTTGCGCGAGCGGTATTCAGGCGCGGTGAGGATCGCCTGGAAGGCCCGCACCGTGTCCTGCGACTGCACCTTCATCCCGCGAAGGTCGTTCAGGGTCATATGGGCGTTGCGCGGAAGGCCGAGCTCCTCATGCGCTTTCTTGCGCGCCTCGACGAAGGCGGCGACGTCCTCGGGCTCATAGAAGCCGGACATGGTGATTCGCACGAGACCGCGGGCGCGGTCGATCTCGAACTGGAATTTCTCGTTCATTCCATCCGCTTAGCCCGCCTGCCCTACCAAATTCCTAAACCCGCTGCAGTAATGGCCCTCGAAACGGGGAGGATTTGCGGCGGCGGCTCGGCCCGCTAAAGCACCCTCATGGCGACACGGATCGAAGAACTCGAGATGCGGCGCGACGCCGCGCGGCTTGGCGGCGGACAGGCGCGGATCGACGCCCAGCACAAGAAGGGGCGGCTCACCGCGCGCGAGCGGCTGACCGTGCTTCTCGATCCGGATTCGTTCGAAGAGTACGACATGTATGTCGAGCATAACTGCGTCGACTTCGGAATGGAGGCGCAGAAGGTCCCGGGCGACGGAGTCGTCACCGGCTCAGGCACGATCAACGGCCGCCTCGTCTACGTCTTCGCCCAGGATTTCACCGTGTTCGGCGGCTCGCTGTCCGAGCGCCACGCCCAGAAGATCTGCAAGATCATGGACATGGCGATGAAGGTCGGGGCGCCGGTCATCGGCCTCAACGATTCGGGCGGCGCCCGAATCCAGGAGGGCGTCGCGAGCCTCGCCGGCTATGCCGAGGTGTTCCAGCGCAACGTGCTGGCCTCCGGGGTCATCCCGCAGATCAGCGTGATCATGGGCCCCTGCGCGGGCGGCGCGGTCTACAGCCCCGCGATGACCGACTTCATCTTCATGGTGAAGGACAGCTCCTACATGTTCGTCACCGGTCCCGATGTGGTGAAGACCGTCACCAACGAGGTCGTAACCCAGGAGGAACTGGGCGGCGCAGTCACGCACACGACCAAATCCGGCGTGGCCGACGTCGCGTTCGAGAACGACATCGACGCCCTCCTCGCCACCCGCGACTTCTTCGATTTCCTGCCGCTGTCGAACCGCCACGATTTGCCCGAGCGGCCGTGTCACGACCCGTGGGACCGCATCGACGAGAGCCTCGACACGCTGATCCCCGACAGCGCCTCCAAGCCCTACGACATGCACGAGCTCATCCGGAAAGTCGTCGACGAGGGCGACTTCTTCGAGGTGCAGCCGGCCCATGCGGGCAACATCATCACGGGCTTCGGGCGGATCGAGGGCCGCACCGTCGGTATCGTCGCCAACCAGCCGATGGTCCTCGCCGGAGTGCTCGACATCAACTCGTCCAAGAAGGCCGGGCGGTTCGTTCGCTTCTGCGACGCCTTCGAAATCCCGATCGTGACCTTCGTCGACGTCCCCGGCTTCCTCCCCGGCACCGCGCAGGAGCATAACGGGATCATCAAGCACGGCGCCAAATTGCTGTTCGCCTATGCCGAGGCGACCGTTCCCAAGATCACCGTCATCACCCGCAAGGCCTATGGCGGCGCCTATGACGTCATGTCCTCCAAGCATCTGCGCGGCGACCTCAACTATGCCTGGCCGACCGCCGAGATCGCGGTGATGGGCGCCAAGGGCGCGGTCGAGATCATCTTCCGAAAGGACATCGGCGACCCCGACAAGATCGCCGCCCGAACCCAGGAATATGAGCAGCGCTTCGCCAACCCCTTCGTGGCCGCGAGCAAGGGCTTCATCGACGAGGTGATCTACCCGCATTCGACCCGGAAGCGGATCGCGCTGGGCCTCCGCAAGCTGCGCAACAAGCAGCTCGAAAATCCGTGGAAGAAGCACGACAACATACCGCTGTGATGGATTGGTTCGGGCTTATCTGGCTTTCGGTGGTCGGGATGGCCGCCGTCCTTCAGGTCGCGTGGATCGTGCGGGGCTTCAGGACGGGCGAGGCGACCGTCTATTTCCGCTATGACTTCTCCCGGTCGGGAGAGCCTTTCAAATTCTGGATGATCATCATCGGTCGAATGTTCGGGGCGCTAGTGGCCATCGCAATGTTCATCTTCGGCCTTCAGTTCCTACGGGGTCTTCACTGATTACGGCGAGGAATTGTGACCGGTCGAACTGATGAGCTCCTCGTCGGAGTGCTGTGCCTGATCGTGGTCCTTCCGTGGATCGCGTGGACGGTTCGCCGCGGGCTCGCGAAGGGCCGCCTCCCGATCGGGCGCGGCTATGTCGAGCGGGTCGAGCGGCCCGGCGCGTTTCGGGTGCTGCTGGCGCTCTACATCGTCGCCGGCGCGATGATCGCTTTCGCCGGGCTCGACCTGATCTTCCAGATCCGCGGCTAATCTTCGTCATGCCGGGCTTGATCCGGCATCCACCTTCTTCTCTAAGCCCGGCGCAAAGGCAGGTGGACCCCGGATCAAGTCCTGGGTGACGGTTGGAGGAAGCGATGAAGCTGGGAAGACTGAACCATGTCGGGATCGCGACTCCGTCGATCGAGGACAGCATCGCGACGTACCGCGACGTGATGGGTGCGGAGGTGATCCGCGAGCCTTTCGACCTGCCCGCGCAGGGCGTCCGCGTCTGCTTCGTCGACACGCCCAACAGCCAGATCGAGCTGATCGAGCCGCTTGGGCCGGACTCCCCGATCGTCAAATTCCTCGAGAAGAACCCGCTCGGGGGACAGCACCATGTCTGCTTCGAAGTGCCGGACATCCACGTCGCCAAGGCCTGGTTCGAGGGCAAGGGCGCGCGCATCCTCGGCGAGCCCCGCATCGGCGCCCACGGCACCCCCATCTTTTTCGTCCATCCCAAGGACATGGGCGGAGTGCTGACCGAGATCATGGAGACCCCGAAAGAGGCGCATTGATCGGGCATCACCGTTCGCCCCGAGCTTGTCGAAGGGCTGCCTTTCTGTTTGAGGGAAAAGGCAAGACAGGGCTTCGACAAGCTCAGCCCGAACGGATTTCCTATGACCGACAAACCGACCACCGACTCCTGGCAGGCCGCCGCTTCCAAGGAAGTGAAGGGCAAGGACCTCACCTGGCACACGGCCGAGGGCATTCCGGTGAAGGCGCTCTACACCGCGGCGGACACGGAAGGGCTCGACCCCGGCCTGCCCGGCTTCGCGCCGTTCACCCGCGGGCCCTATGCCAGCATGTACACCGGCCGGCCGTGGACGATCCGCCAATATGCGGGCTTCTCGACCGCCGAGGATTCCAACGCCTTCTACCGCCGCAACCTCGCCGCCGGTCAGAAGGGCCTCAGCGTCGCCTTCGATCTCGCCACCCACCGCGGCTATGACAGCGACCATCCCCGGGTCGTCGGCGACGTCGGCAAGGCGGGCGTCGCGATCGACTGCCTCGAGGACATGCAGATCCTGTTCGACGGCATCCCTCTGGATGAGATGTCGGTCAGCATGACGATGAACGGCGCGGTCTTGCCGGTCATGGCCTTCTACATCGTCGCCGCCGAGGAGCAGGGCGTCAGCCACGACAAGCTCGCGGGCACGATCCAGAACGACATTCTGAAGGAGTTCGCGGTCCGCAACACTTACATCTATCCGCCCGAGCCATCGATGCGGATCGTCGCGGACATCATCGCCTACACCTCGGCCCATATGCCGAAGTTCAACTCGATCTCGATCAGCGGCTACCACATGCAGGAAGCCGGGGCGACGGCGGTCCAGGAGCTCGCCTTCACCCTCGCCGACGGCATGGACTATGTCCGCGCCGCCATGTCGAAGGGTCTCGACATCGACGCCTTTGCGCCGCGGCTCAGCTTCTTCTTCGGCATCGGCATTAACTTCTTCATGGAGATCGCCAAGCTGCGCGCCGCGCGCCTGTTGTGGCACCGGATCATGGACGCCTTCGGCGCCAAGAGCGCCAAGTCGAAGATGCTTCGCACCCACTGCCAGACGTCCGGCGTTAGCCTGACCGAGCAGGACCCGTACAACAACGTCGTCCGGACCACGGTCGAGGCAATGGCCGCGGTGCTCGGCGGCACCCAGTCGCTCCACACCAACAGCCTCGACGAGGCGGTTGCGCTTCCGACCGACTTCTCGGCGCGCATCGCCCGCAACACGCAGCTGATCATCGCCGAGGAGACCGGGGTCACCAACGTCGTCGATCCCTTGGGCGGCTCTTATTATATAGAGCGCCTCACCCAGGATCTGGCGGATGCCGCCTGGGCGCTGATCGAGGAGGTCGAAGGGCTCGGCGGGATGACCAATGCGGTCGCCGAGGGCATGCCCAAGCGCCGGATCGAGGAAGCCTCGGCCGAGCGCGCAGCCAAGGTCGACCGCGGCGAGACGGTGATCGTCGGGGTCAATCGCTACCGCCTCAAGGACGAGGCGCCGATGGACATCCTCGAGATCGACAATGCCCGAGTCCGCGCCGGCCAGATCGCCCGCCTCGACAAGAACCGCGCCAACCGCGACGACGCCAAGGCGAAGGCGGCTCTCGACGCGGTTCGCGACGGCGCGCGCAGTGACTCCAACCTCCTCGCCCTCGCCGTCGAAGCGGCCCGCGCCCGCTGCACGCTCGGCGAGATCAGCCAGGCGCTTGAGGATGTGTTTGGCCGTTATGGCACCGTTCCCACTCCGGTCCGCGGAATCTATGGCGGCGCCTATGAGAGCGACCCAGCCTGGGGCCGCGCCCAGGACGGAGTCGGCGCCGTTGAGCGCCGCCTCGGCCGTCGCCCGCGCATGCTGGTGGCCAAGATGGGCCAGGACGGGCACGACCGCGGCGCGAACCTCGTCGCTTCGGCTTTCACCGACCTCGGCTTCGAGGTCGTCTCCGGGCCGCTGTTCCAGACGCCGGAGGAAAGCGCCCGGACCGCGATAGACAGCGACGTCGACGTGGTCGGCGCCTCGAGCCTCGCCGCCGGCCACAAGACCCTGGTCCCCGAGCTGATCGACCATTTGAAGGCACTCGGTCGTCCCGACATCAAGGTCGTCGTCGGCGGAGTCATTCCCGCCCAGGATTACGACATGCTTCGCGAGGCGGGGGTCCAGGCCATCTTCGGCCCCGGCACCAACCTCGTCGAAGCCGCCGGCGAGGTGCTCAAGCTCCTCGGCCACAACATGCCCCCGCTGGAAGAGGCTGCGGAATGAGCGAGCACACGACCGCT
>JAEZHP010000013.1 GCA_023416515.1 Pseudomonadota bacterium
TCCCCAACCCGCGCGGGGGCGGCGCCATCGCGACCAATAGCGGGGCGGCCGACCGCGCGGTGGCCGCCTTGTCGTCGCGCTGGGAGGGGCCGGACCGGCTTCCCGACACGACCAGCATCGAGGTCGATCTCGGCAACGCCGTGGACCGCGGCGAGACCGAAGCCTTTTTCGAGGCCGGCGATCTCGCGGAGCCGTTCACCGCCCAGGGGCCGTCGGCGCGCTACACCGTGGCTCCCGCACCGAGCGCGCCGCTGGAGACCTTGACCGCGACCGTTCGAATCTCCGGCGACCGGATGGAGGTTTGGGCGCCGACCCAGGCGCCGGGCCTCGCCCGCGCAGCCGCCGCCCGAGCCGTCGGCTTCGGCGAAGACCAGGTCACCGTCTATCCGGTCCAGGCCGGAGGCGGCTATGGCCGAAAGCTTGAGATGGACGCGATCGAGCAGGCGGCGGTGATGGCCTATCATAGCGGCCGGCCGGTCCAGCTGACCTGGTCGCGGCTCCAGGACATCCGCGCCGACAGGCCGCGTCCGCCGGCAATGGCCTTCCTCGAAGGCCGGCTCGCGCCCAATAACACCATCTCCGGCTGGCGCTCGCGGATCGCGGCGCCCAACGCCTGGCGCCAAGTGGCGGAGCGGACCGGGCTCGGCACCCGCCTGTTCGGCGCGGAGCGGAGCGCGATGACCGGGGCGCAGCCGCCCTATCAGATCCCCGCGATCGCAATCGATCATGTGCCGACCGACATCGGCGTTCCGACCGGGGCTTGGCGGTCGGATGCATTGAGCTACACGACCTTCTTCAACGAGAGCTTCGTCGACGAGTTGGCGCGAGCGGCGCGGCTGGAGCCTTTGTCGTTCCGGATCCAGATGCTGGGCCATAACCCGCGGCTGGCGCGTGCGCTGACCACCGCGACCGCGCTCGGCGGCTGGGACGGCGGTCCGGCCGGCAGCGGCATGGGGCTGGCGACCTTGCAGGCTTTCGGCTCCTACATCGCCACGCTGGTGGAGATCGAGGTCGGGCAGGACCAGCAGATCCGGGTGCTTCGCGCGGTGTGCGCGGTGGATTGCGGGCGGATCGTCAATCCGGAGCTCGTCAAGCAGCAGGTCGAGGGCGGACTCATACACGGGATCGCCGCGGCGCTCGGGCCGAAGCTGGATTATGCCAACGGCCGCCCGACGGCGCGAACGCTCGGCGATCTCGGCCTTCCGACGCTCGGCAATTCGCCAGCGGTCACGGTCGAGCTGATCGACAGCGACGAGGCGCCGGGCGGGATCACCGAGCTCGCCGTGCCGACCGCGGCGCCGGCGATCGCCAATGCGCTCCATTCTCTTACCGGCGAGCGAGTGAGGCGACTGCCGCTTCGCATTGGAGGCAGCGCTTGATTCCCCCTTCGGACCATCCCTCCATTCCCGAGCGCAAGGTCGGCGTGCTGCTGATCAATCTCGGTACTCCGGACGATTCGACGCCCAAGGCGGTGCGCACCTATCTCGCCGAGTTCCTGTCGGACCGGCGGGTGATCGAGATTCCGCCGCTGGTGTGGCAGCCGATCCTTCGCGGCTTCGTGCTGACCACGCGGCCGAAGAAGTCGGCCCATGCCTATCAGCAGGTGTGGACCAATGACGGCTCGCCCCTCGCCGCGATCACCAAGGCGCAGGCGGAGGCGCTCAAAGGTGCATTCGGGCCGGACGTGATCGTCGACTGGGCGATGCGTTACGGGCGGCCGGCGATCGGCGACCGATTGCAGGCGCTCAAGGATGCGGGCTGCGAGCGGATCCTGCTCGCGCCGCTCTATCCGCAATATTGCGCCGCGACGACCGCGACGGCCAACGACCACGCTTTCCGAAAGCTGATGACGATGCGCTGGCAGCCGGCGGTTCGCACGCTTGCGCCTTATCATGACGACCCCCGCTATATCGCGGCATTGAAGGAAGCGGTGGAGGCGCAGCTCGCCGACCTCGACTTCGCGCCCGATGCGCTGATCGCAAGCTTCCACGGAATGCCGGAGCGGACGCTCCATCTCGGCGATCCCTATCATTGCCACTGCCAGAAGACCGGGCGGCTGCTCAGCGAGGCGCTCGGCCGCGAGGTGATGGTGACGTTCCAGTCGCGCTTCGGCCGCGCCAAATGGCTGCAGCCTTATACCGACAAGGTGCTCGAACGGCTTCCCGGCGAGGGCGGGAAGAAAGTGGCGATCCTCGCCCCGGGCTTCTCGGCCGATTGCCTGGAGACCCTCGAGGAGCTGGCGATCCGAGGCAAGGAGCAGTTCCTCTCCGCGGGCGGCGAAGCCTTTGCCTATCTTCCCTCCCTCAACGCGACGACGACCGGCATCGACATGCTTCGAGCCATTGTCGGAACCGAACTTGAAGGCTGGCTGTCTCCCCCATAGAGCTTGGCTCATAAAACAGGTGGGAGAGAAAATATGGCGCGTGTTGCGATCGTCACCGGCGGAACCAGGGGCATTGGCGAGGCGATCAGCCTGGCCCTGAAGGAGCAGGGCATCACCGTCGCCGCAAACTATGCCGGAAACGACGAGCGTGCCCGCGCCTTCACCGACCGCACCGGAATCAAGGCCTATAAGTGGGACGTGTCGGACTTCGACGCATGTGTCGCCGGGGTCGCCCAGATCGAGGCGGAACTCGGCCCCGTCGACATCGTCGTCAACAATGCCGGGATCACCCGCGACGGAACCATGAAGCGGATGGACCGCAAGGCCTGGGAAGAGGTGATCGATACCAATCTCGGCGGCTGCTACAACATGGCCAAGGCGGTTTGGGACGGGATGAACGCCCGCAAATATGGCCGGATCGTCAACATCGGATCGATCAACGGCCAGGCGGGCCAGTACGGCCAGGTCAATTATGCCGCCGCCAAGTCGGGCATCCACGGATTCACCAAGGCGCTTGCCCAGGAAGGCGCGCGAGCCGGGATCACGGTCAACGCTATCGCTCCCGGCTATATCGACACCGACATGGTCGCCGCGGTTCCGGCCGACGTGCTCGAGAAGATCGTCGCCAAGATCCCGGTCGGCCGCCTCGGCCGCGCCGAGGAGATCGCCCGCGGAGTGACCTTCCTTTGCGCCGAGGATGCCGGCTTCGTCACCGGCTCGACGCTGAGCATCAACGGCGGCCAGCATATGTATTGATCCGATCGTGGCGGGTCCGGTCAAACGCTCGGTGATGATCGCCGGGCACGCCACGTCGATCAGCCTCGAGCCGGTCTTTTGGGATGCGCTCAAGGTTGCGGCGGATCAGGAGAAGGTGCCGCTCTCCGCGCTGGTCGCCCGGATCGACGCGGCGCGGATCGAGGAGGCGGATCCGCCCAACCTCGCAAGCGCGATCAGGGTGTGGCTGTTCGAGCGACGCGGGCCGGGAGCAGGTGGGCGATGAAGCCTCCGATCTCCTCGCGCACCGGATGGCGCACCACGAACAGGGCGCCGAGCCAAGCGAGCGCGCCGGCGGCGACCGACGCGAAGAGCCAGGTGATCGGGAGCGATTCGGGCGGCGCTATAAAGACGTAGGTGACGAGCACCGGCGCAACCGCCGCGGCGGAAACCGCGAGGCTTCGCATATATATGTCGAGGAGCGAGCGCCATTTGAGGCCGATCAGGTCGCGAAGAAGCACCGCGTAGATGAACCACCAGGCAAAGCCGTAGGCGATTCGCGACGCCGCGGCTGCCTCGAGGCTCCACAAGGCGCCGAGCACGAGCAGGCCGATGCTGATGACCGTGTCGAGGATGTTGAGGATGAGCAGCCGCTTCATCCGGCCGAGAAGGATGGGGAGCTCCATCTGCAGGGGAATCGCGGTGAAGAAGAATTCGGACAAAGCGATCAGCGCGAGCAGGGGCGCGACCTCCTGCCAGCGCTCGCCGTAAAGGAGCAGCACCATCGGGAGGGCGGCGACGGTGAGGAACGCCATCGCCGGCCAGGTAACGGCGGTATAGCCGGACACGACTCGAAGATAGGGCGGCGCCAGGTCCTCGCCGCGGTCGCGAAGGCGCGCGAAGGCCGGGTAGAAGACCGCGCCGACCGCTCCGGTCAGAAGAGTGACGAGCTGGGCGGCGAGGGAGGAGGCGCGGCTGTAGAGGCCGGTCGCGGCGATGCTGACGATTCGGCCGACGATGAGGTCCGGCGTTCGAACGCCGATGGCGCCGCTGACATAGAGCGCCGACATTCCGGTTCCGAAGCCGAGAATCGGACGGATGCCCGATGTCGACAGCGGCCAGCTCGGCCGGTGGCCGGCGAGCGCCATTCCGAGAATCGCCTTCATGCCCTGCTGGGCGACGGTGCCCCAGGCGAGCGACATCGCCGATTCGCCCGCGGCCGCGGTTGCCAGGGCGGTGCCTCCGCCTGCAAGCGCCGCCCCGACGTTGACCAAGAACAGCCGGCGAAAATCCATGTCGCGCTGAAGGAGCGCGCTCGGGACGATCGCGAACGGCGTCAGGCAATAGGAGCCGGCGATCACCGCCATCACCGGGAACAGCCGCGAATCGCCGTAGAAGGCGGCGACCGGCCAGGCCAATGCGAGGATGACGAGGCCGACCGCGAGGGCGACGATCAACGAGACCGAGAAGCAGGCGCGGATTTTGTCCTCGCTGAGATCGGGCTCGCCGGCGACGTAGCGGGTGATTCCGAAATCCTGGAGGACCGAGACAAGCATCGCCGCGGCGAGCGCGATCGAGAACAGGCCGACCTCCTCCGGGCCGAGGAAGAATCGGCTGATGAGGACGCTGGTGATGAAGGTGATGGTGAAGGACGCATATTGCGCCGCCATCGACCATAAGGCCGCGCCGCGGACCGACTGGCCGCGTCCGTTCCTGGCTTCGCTCACGGCAATGCCAATGCGGTGGCGAGGCGGACGGCGCGCAGCGGTTCGCCGAATCGGATCAGGCGGGCGGCGGTCTTCCACATCCCCTCGCGGGCGCCGTCGCGGGCGTGGCCCAGGACGAGGTCGTAGCCGTCGCCCTTGAGAGCGACAGGCGAATAGATGAGTCGGGGCGCGACGATCTCGCGAACCGCTCGTGTGACCCCGGGCCGGCCGAACAGCGAATCGAGATCGTCGACAGGCGGAAGCGAATCGAGCCCGTCGACCGGGTCGCGCCTTCCGGCCTCGCGCTCGAGATGGGCGAGCCAGGCGACCGCCGCGCCGAGCGCCTGGGCGTAGATATGCTTCTCGCTGACCTGGCTGTCGGAATAGCGGTAGAGGAGAAGCCGGTCGGGAAGGCTGCACAGCTTGGTGCGCTCGGACAAGCGCAGCCACAGGTCGTAATCCTCGCAATGTCGGAAAGCGGCGCGATAGCCGCCGGCGGCGCGCACGACCTCGGTGCGAATCATCGCAGAGGGGTGGCAGAGGAGCGGTTTGTCCTTCAGCGCGGCGCGAAAGCCCTCCCAGTCGGTCGGCTGGTCGGCGTTGAGCCAGGTCTCGTTGCCGCTCTCGTCGATGTTGACGGTGAGCGTTCCGACCACTCCGAAGTCCGGATTGGCGTCGAGGAAGGCGAGCTGCCTCGCGAATCGCTCGGGCCTGGAGATGTCGTCGCCGTCCATTCGAGCGATCAGCGGCGCTCGGGCCTCGGCGATCATCCGGTTGAGGCTGGCGACGAGGCCGCGATTCTCCTGGTGGATAGGCCGGATTCGCGAATCGCGCGCGGCGAAGGAGTCGATGATCTGCGCGGAGCCGTCGTCCGAGCCGTCGTTGACGATCAGGAATTCGAAATCGCCGAAGGTCTGAGCAAGGATGCTCTCGATCGCGAGGCCCAGATAAGGGGCTGCGTTATAGACGCTCATCGCCACGGTGATGGCGGGGGTGGCGGACGCTCCTGTCATGACGCGAAGCGGCCTACGCCCGAAGCGGTGAAAAAGCGGTTAGCCCAAAAAAGGCGGAAAAGGGCGGTTGACGACTCAAAAACCCGCCGCCATATGCGCCGTCCACCGGGGCTGAGGCGCTCAGACGAGCGAAGCGGTCACGGCAACAGCTGACAGTCGGCAAGCAGATGCCTGGGTTCCGGGAACAGAGTTCCTTGAGCCCGGCGCAAAGCAGTTCGAAGGTCGTGGGGCTCTGCCCTAAGTTGTTGCAGCTCTTTGAAAAAAGTTAGTTTTTGGCCCTTGCGGAACGGATCTTCCGGACCATATAGGACCAAGCGTGAGGCGCCGGGCAGCAATGCCCAGGCGGTTCGCTTCCTTCCCTCGCCTTCCTCGGAAAGCGGCGGAAAAAAGCGAAAAAAGCTGTTGACGCACTGAAGAGTGCTTCATATATGGCTCCTCACCCGACGGGGACCCGGCCTTCTGGCCAACCCCGTTTGCGTCTCTTCAATCGGTAACCCGGTTGCCCTGATCATACAGGGGCAAGAGACGCGCCTTTCGGTTCCGACCTTCTGGGTTGAGACCGACGGCTCTTTGACATTGTTGATGTAGATGAAGGGACATGTGGGCGGCGGCTCCGGTCACCGAGGAGTTCAAGGCCTCGGAGGATCGGTTAAAGCTAAGTCGTTCCATTATGTCTCGTTACATATCCACAGTATATGTGAAGTGCAGGAACGGCTCCTTGAAGCCGGCCTTGGCTGTTGCGTGGTTCGCCACGTGGCACCGATGGTCGGATGTCAACTTGAGAGTTTGATTCTGGCTCAGAACGAACGCTGGCGGCATGCCTAACACATGCAAGTCGAACGAGACCTTCGGGTCTAGTGGCGCACGGGTGCGTAACGCGTGGGAATCTGCCCTTTGGTT
>JAEZHP010000031.1 GCA_023416515.1 Pseudomonadota bacterium
ATGGCCGAACAATGATGACAAAATGGCACGATAGTGTGTGCCCTTTTGACGAAAATGACGTAGATTATGAGCGGGAACGTTCTTCACACGGGTGGGGTCACAGGTTCGATCCCTGTTTCGGGCACCATTCTTTTCAGGCACTTAGCCACCGTTTGAGGAAGTTCCCTTCGGTTCACATGAACCTGGAGGGTTCGAAATTGCCTACCGGCTACACCGCCGACGTTCAGAGCGGCAGAATCACTGAGTTCGAAGATTTCGTGTGGTCATGCGCCCGTGCATTCGGCGCGCTGGTGACGATGCGCGACGATCCAGCGGACGCCACAATCCCTGAGAACTTCGCCCCGTCTCCTTTCCACACAGAGCGGCTTGCGGAGGCTCGCGACCGTCTCTCGCGGCTGAAGGCCATGTCCGAGGCCGAAGTAGCTGCGGAGGCCGCGGCGGCCCTGACGGAGGCGGAAGATACGGCGGAGCGCGTCTCGGCGAACCGTGCCGAGCAGCGGCGGCGCTACGAAGCGATGCTCAATCGCGCTCTCTTATGGAGCCCGCCCACTCCGGATCATTTGGAGCTGCGGGACTTCATGATCCGGCAGCTGCGCGAGTCGATCGAATTCGACTGCTCGAAGTCCTCGCTGGAGGAGGTCGACCCCTCAAACTTCACGCCGGCCCAGTGGCTCGCTGACCAGATGGCCAAGGCCCACTGGGAAATTGCCTACCACACCAAAGAAGCAGCGGACGAGCAGAGGCGCACCGACGAGCGGAACAACTGGATAGCCGAGCTTCGTCGCTCGCTTGCCCCCTCCCCGCTCTCCAGCCGTGGGGAGGGGTGAGGGAGATGGACGCGAAACAGCGCGAACTGGCCCGCCATGCGCTGGGGCTGCCGAACCCCGGCAAGTGCTCCTACCGCAATCGCTTTGTCGCGGGAGAGATGCACCCGGACTATCCCTACTGGCTGGCCATGGTCGCAGACGGCGACGCGATCGTCAGGGGCGGCGCCAGCCTGCCATTCGGCGGAGACGACCTGTTCCACCTCACGCGGGCCGGCGGTGAGAAGGCGATCAAGCCCGACGAAGAACTGTGCCCGGAGGACTTCCCCTCCCCCGCTCTCTCTGGCGAGGAGTGAGGAGGATGGAGGAAACGTTGCGATCCATGGCAGATGCGCCAAGGGATGGAACGGTCGTTATCGGCAGGAGAAAACCGAAGGCAAGCGGACGCATGAAGCACAGGGAAGTGCGTATGTGGTGGCGATGGACGTCACCGCAATCTGGATACTGGACGTTCCGAGCCCCGCTTATCGCGACCTACGCCCAAGACGCCGATCTTGAGGGTTGGTATCCGTCATGACCCCGCAGGACGGACGGGAGGAGATCGAGGTCAAGGTCAATCGCCTCGACGCTCAGGCGGTCCATATGGCCCGGCTGTCTCGGGAATATGGGCGCGACGGCGATTGGCTGGCGGCGCAGGAGGCGCAGAACGCGGCCAACATATACGCTCGGAGAGCCGCCGCCCTCCGCCGCCAGCTCGACAGCATGGAGGAGAAGAAGTGAGCGAGCGGGAGGCGGAGGAGCCCCGCCGGATCAAGCAGTGGAGCGACCTGCCGCTGGTCCACGTCTATGGCCAGTTCACGTACCACGATGACGCCGTGATCCGCGGCAATCGGAACGGGCTGACCGCGCTACGGGATGCCATTGATCGGGCGCTGGCCGGGATCGACGACGCGGCGGAGGTCTTCGCAAACGACGGCGAGGGCTATCGGATCGTCGTGATGCGAACGAGTATGGTCCACCAACTTGGCTCTCCGGAGTACATCATGGAAAGCGAGTGGCGCCTTCAGAAGCGAGCGGCCGAGCGAGACAGGGAATATCGGCTGAAGCGCCGCCAGATCGAAAGCCCGGAGAGCACATGATCCGCCCCGCCCTCCTCCTCATCGCCCTCGCCTCGCCTGCTGATCGGCCGGAGTGGTGCGGGCCGTGACCACCTTCCGCTTCCGCTGGACCCGCACCTGGCCCCCGGAGGAGTGCCGCCCCGACGACTGGAAGGTCACCAAGGACCAGCTCGATCACCCGCACGACGTGCGGCCTCTCCTTGATTGACATCGCGTGATTATGAGGACATATTGTCCTCATGAATTCAGCGGAGGACATCATGGCCAACTTACCCTCACCGCAGTTTGTAGCTGACGACCTGCGCGATAGCACTTCGGCCCTGGCCAGCCCACGCAATATGGTCGTCGTCGCCGATTCACTCGGCGCCAGGCGCATGAGGGAAGTGCTCAACCTCTATCGCGAATACGAAAACTCGGTCGCGATCCTGACATATCTGACCGGCAAGCGCCCGGTCGTCTCGGGCATTTTTGATGGCATCACCTCGGACGGCGGTGACGCCCTCGAAGCCGATATTGCGGCGGCTCAAAATGAGATGAATCGCAATCTCGAAATCGTCAAACAGGCATGCCTCACCCTGGCTGACGACCTTATGCGCCATTCGGAAAAGAAGTGATGGTGAGCTCGTGAGCAGCCTGAAAAAGCCGCTTGGAATCGACGTCCTGACCGCGGCAGAGGCTCGCATCTCCGAGACCTTCGACGGGTTCGAGCGCATCTGTGTTTCGTTCTCGGCGGGTAAGGACTCGACGGTGCTCCTTCATCTCGCCGCCGCCGAAGCTCGCAAGCGGGGGCGCCGGATCGGCGTGCTCCTGGTCGACCTCGAGGCGCAGTATCGCCACACGATCGATCACGCAGTCGCCTGCTTCGAGCTCTACGCAGACGTGATAGACCCCTACTGGGTTTCGCTCCCCCTGAGCCTGCGGAACGCCGTCAGCCAGTTCGAGCCTCAGTGGCGTTGTTGGGATCCGGCGCGACGCGAGGATTGGGTCCGGACGCCTCCAGCCTTTGCGATCACGGACGGCTCGCGTTTTCCGTTCTTCTCTTCTGGGATGGAATTCGAGGACTTTGTGGAGCTTTTTGCGACTTGGTACGCCGGCGGTCGCCCCACCGCCTGCATGGTCGGCATCCGCGCCGATGAAAGCCTCAACCGCTTCCGCACCCTCATCAAGGACAAGCAGCGCTGGGGCGCCCGCCGGTGGACAACTTGGATCGGCGGGGCAACCTTCAACGTTTACCCGCTTTATGACTGGCGAACTCAGGACATCTGGGTCTTCACGGCGCGGACAGGTCTGCCGCAGAATGCCATCTATGAGCTGATGCAGAAGGCCGGCGTACCACTATCGCTACAGCGCATCTGCCAACCTTACGGCGATGACCAGCGGCGCGGCCTGTGGCTCTATCACCTGCTCGAGCCGGAGACTTGGGGGCGCGTCGTCGCCCGGGTCGCCGGGGCCAATGGCGGAGCTCTCTATGCCTCCGAAACTGGCAACATAACTGGCGTGGGTAAGATCACAAAACCGGCCGGGCACAGCTGGGAAAGCTATTCAAAGCTCCTCCTGTCGTCGATGCCTGATGCGACTCGCACACACTTCGAAAACAAGATCGCCGTCTTCCTGAAGTGGTGGCTCGACCGCGGCTATCCGAGCGGAATCCCAGATGCCGGAGATCCGAAGGCCGAAGCCGCGCGCGACATCCCGAGCTGGCGCAGAATCTGCAAGTCCCTGCTCCGCAACGATTACTGGTGCAAGGGCCTGAGCTTCACCCAGCACAAGAGCCACCGGTACGACGCCTATCTCAAGGTCATGAAGCGCAGGAGAGAGAAGTGGAAGCTGATCTGACGCTCATCCGGCGCTTCGCCGACCATCTCTCCGAACTTGTCCTGTCCGCCAAGGTCGAGGCGCTCAACGAGGCCCGCCGCATCCTCCATGAGGCGAGCCCATTTCGCGGCGAGCCCGTCGACTTAGTTGAATGGGAGCGCGCCGAGCATGTCTCCGCGAACGACTACAATCCGAATTCCGTCGCAGCGCCGGAGATGAAGCTCCTGGAACTCTCGATTGCGGCCGACGGCTATACCCAGCCCATCGTCACGAGCGCGGGGAGCGGGTCGATCGAGGTGGTAGACGGCTTCCACCGCGCGAAGGTCGGGAAGGGCTCTGCAACGGTCAGAGCCCGAACGCTCGGCTACGTCCCTATTACGCGGATCAACGAGGATCGAGAGGGCCGCTCAGACCGGATCGCTGCAACGATCCGTCACAACCGCGCCCGCGGGAAGCACGGCGTCGACGCGATGTCGGCCATCGTGATCGAGCTCGCTCGTCGAAATTGGTCGAGCGAGAAAATCGGGAGAGAACTCGGCATGGAAGCCGATGAGGTTCTGCGACTCAAGCAGATCGCTGGACTCGCCGAGATGTTCGCTGACCGGGATTTCTCCCAGGCCTGGGAAATCGACGAGGAGGCGCTCGCGAAATGAAGCGGGTCTTTGATATGGCACGGGCACGGGACAGCCTCGAATTCGACCCGCTGCCGCCGTCTCCATACGTGACCATCGGCAATGACGCGATCACAGTGGCCGTCGGGTATGTCGAAAAGCTCAGTCGCCTACTGTCGAGCATCCGCGGGGGACGGTATCAGCCGTCGACGGGGTGCTGGGTCTATCCGATCACGGCGATCGACGAGATTCGCCAAAACATCTCAACTATCAATGATATGGCGAGCAATGCCCGCCCCGACAGGAGCCTCGGGCCTCCCTCCCCTCGTCGCGTCGTGGATGAGATCCAGCGCCCTGCAAGTCAGGAGACCCAGTCGCGTCTGCATCCAATCACATTGGAGGCAATCGGCGAGGCTTATCTCGTTTATGGGGTGGGCAAGCCGCGCAACTGGGTGGCCAGAATTACTGGTTTGGATGACAGATACGGTTTCAAAAGAGAATTTGTTCCCGGATACAAAGATTACATCACGGCAAATTCTATAGGATCGCGGGGGGTAACGGTCACATATATGCTGGAGGAAATGCACATCTATGAGGTGTCTTCGCCAATCTCATGGAGGAGCCTGGATCGGTATTACTGCCGACAGATGCCGCACGGTCGGGAACGTTTGACCGATGTCGAGGTCAAGGAGTTTTTCCAATGATGAGCACGGTCGTGTGATGGACGACAAGCTCACCCGACTCATCAGTATCGGGAAGACGATCCATGGCGAGGCAGGATGGCAGTCAAGGCTTGCCGTGGACCTCAATTTGTCCCGGCAGCACATGTCGAGCCTGATGACCGGGGCGCGACGCGTCACGCCGGACATCGAAGAGCGGTTGGAGCGCGCCCTCACGGAGGAAATTATCCCGCGGCTCGAGAAGAGTATCGCGGCGCTTCGGGCTCACGCCGACGACATTGCCGAGGATCGCAAGAGGTGACCGGCTGAGCGCGCTCACACCATGACGCACGACCTCGATAGAGGATAGAGCGAGGCGGGCAGCGCGGATGCGGCCGAAGCCTGTCGCGCAGGCAGGGCATGAGGACTCGCGGGATGCGGCTGCGCTGGCGGCGGAGGCTGCTTATTTTGCGGCGGCGGCTATCGGAAGCACTCCAACGGCGAAGGGATCGCAGTCATGACCACCGTCAATTTCCCGTTCGACGAGCGCTTGAAAGAAGCGGCTGACACCTTCGTGGCAGCCCTACATGCTCACTTTGAGGGCGAGCCGGGAGGCGCACCGGCAGGGCTCATCAACATCTCGATCTGGGCCGAGTTTAGCGACCACCCGCAGGCTAGAGGCATGCGGGTCGAGCCAGCGTACCATGTGTCGCCTAGTGACATCGACTCCGCTCTGCGAGCTGCCCCACAGGGGGACTGGTCGAGGGGCTAAGCCCCTATCCCATCCTAACCGCGACGACGGGGCTCCAGTCCGGGCAGCCGATCCCGGCTCTTACGCTGAAAGGTTGAGCCGGGATCGGGTACGGCCAGATCTGGTTTTGCCCGAAAGGGGGCTCGCCTCGCGCCCCCAGCCTTGCCTCAAGCCGGGCCTTCACCTCAGCCTGCTCGATCAGGATCCGCTCCAGCTTCGAGTTCGTCTCGCGGTTCGACTGCTGGAACATCTCGACCACGCGGCTCACGCGGGTGTCCACGCCATCGATCTGCGTCTTGTTCGCCTGCTGGCCAAGGGCTAGGTCGCGGCTGGCCTGAACGGCATCGTCAACGCCTTTGCGCCATTCGCGCCAGCTCAGGAGCTCTTCCTTCTGGCGACTGTCGGTGGAGTCCATCCGGTCCGTCAGACGCTCCAGCAGGCGCGGGATCGGGGCAAGCGTCGCGCTGACGTTCTCGATCGACCTGTCCTGCCGATCGTTGTCCTCCGCGGCCGTGCGGAGCGTGTCCCGGAAGTAGAGCACCGTCCCTGAGACGCTGACGAAGGTGACGATGAGCGCGATGATGACCGGCGGCTTGACCCACTCCGCGGCATAGCCCTTCCAGCCGTTCGGCCCCTGTCGCATGGAGGCGATGTCCGCCCGAAGCCCCTCGAGGGTTTGCTTCACGATTTCCGCCTCCGATGCTGTGAAGGGCATGGGCGCCACCAACTGCTCATCCGCCATCACGCGCCCTGCCCGAAACGCGCTGTTTACGCGCAGCACTCATTCTCATCTCAGCCATCGTGGCTCCCCGAGAGCTTCGGTGGTCAGAGGGCTAAGGTCGGCACCACCCGGCCTTGGCCCTCGTTTGCGTCAGGTCACTGCGCGGCTTTCCGGGCGGCTTCCGCGGCCTTCGTGCCTTCGATTGGCGAGACCTTCCCCGTCCGGCCCCACGCGACCATGAACGCGCCCACGAACGCGCTGCCGGCCTGCACGAGCTGCGCGGCGTCGCCTTCGGCAATGGACACGCCGATGACCTGTCCGCCCACGACGAGCAGGTTCGGCAGGGCCGCGACCACGGCCCCCCAGAGCGTAGGCGAATGCCACCACTTGATCGGCGTCGGGACCACGGCCGCAATCGCGTTCTGCACGATGGGCGTCTGCACCGCCTGCGCCACGGCGCGCTGCGCTTCGATCTGCGCTGCGGCGGGAGAGACGGATGGGACCCGAACGGTGCTCTGAATGGTCTGGGCTACGATGCTCGCGCCAGCCTGGATCAGGGCCTCGGTGATCTTCTTCGACATGTCAGGCTCCGATCGCCACCGGCTCTTGGACCGGCAAGGGTGACATCAGGACGGGGGTGAAGCGGCGAGCGATGTCCGCTTGATATTCAGGCTCACGCTCAACTAGTACCGCGCGGAACCCCTCGCGCAGGCATGCCTCACCGGTTGTTCCCGTACCCGCGAACGGGTCCAGAACCGTTCCGCCTGCCGGCGTGATCAAGCGCGTCAGCCACCGCATGAGGGAGACTGGTTTTACGGTGGGGTGCTTTGAGTTGATCCGGTCGGCCTTAGTCGCCTTGGCGCTGTAGAAGAACCGGGCGGCGGAGCCAGAGTCGGGGCGGCGTTGAACGTGAGTTCCCGAACTGAAGTTGCCACTGAACCCGCTACGGCTCGGCTGGTGGGTTATTCCGCCGCTAGGGGCTTCCGGGAACGCCGCCACGACCTCATCCGAGCCGTCGTGGACGATGTTCGCGGGCCAACGGCCGAGACTGGACGACCACTCGCCCCGGGACCCGGTGCTCTCCCCACCGCCGCCCAATTGCCCGCCGTGGCGGCTTGTGCCGTTGCCGAATGCTTTTGGCTTCCCTTCGACCCGGCACCCGTCGATGTTCAGCGCGCCGGTGCCGTGCTCCAGCACGTTCGCCGCGACCGTCCCGATGAGCGGCTTGCGCGCGAGAACGATCGGCTCCCACGCCGGCTTGAGCGCAGTTCCAAGTCCGCCGGGAAGGTTATGGGACTTCGGGAACCCCGTGCCGTATGTCCAGCCGAGTTGATCTCTGATCTCGAAACCAGCGTCTTCAACGGCGATCGCAAGACGGTGATAGGTGCGGGTACCCCCGAACGCCGCTAGATGCCCGCCGGGCTTTAGGACGCGTAGCGCTTCCCGCCAAAGCTCAACCGCGAAAGGCGCGCCATCCTTCGCGTCCCACGCCTTTCCCATGAAGCCGAGGCCATAGGGCGGATCGGTCACGATGCTGTCGATTGAACCCGCCGGGATCGCCTTCAGCACCTCCCGGCAGTCCCCACCATGCAAGACAACGCGACCATCGTGGAATAACCGCATCGTCATGCTCCCTGCCGGGCGGCTTCAGCACGAGCCGCCATGATGGTTGCGTAAGCGGCTGCCGCCTGAGCGACGCCCTGTGCGAGGTTGGCCGGAGGCACAGCGCAGAGGTCCGAGACGACCTTGTGAGCCGCAGCGGCGGTCGCGAGCTTCTTGGCCGATGCTCCCCGCGTCGAAGCGACGGTGACGAAGGCGGCGTAGACCGCGGGCTCGCTCGCGCAAATCGCGTCGAACGTCTTGGCGGTCGTGGTGGACGCGTCGCTGACGGAGCAGCCGGCAAGCGCCAGCGCGAGCGCGGCGAGGCCGCCGGCTCGGGTGAGCAGGTTCATGGGGATCTCCGGGGTGGTCAGGGGTTTGCGGCGCTGCGCCGCGAACTCACTTGCCGTCCAGCGCGGCGAGTTGCGTGGCCTTTGGAGCCGAGCAGCGCGGCGCCAAGCCCGACGTGCGGGGCTGCGCCGCACGTCCCTTTGGCGCGGCGCGCTACCGCGCCAAGCTCAGGCTCCTTCGGCCTTGGCGGTTTCGAGCGCAGAGACGCGGGCCTCGAGCGTGGCGACCTTCTGGACGAGGCTGGCGACGAGGGCGGTGGCGATGGGGCCGGTGTCGGGCTCGGGCTGCGGCGCGGGCGTCGGCTGCGGAGCCGGGGGCGATACTGCCGAGGGCGCCGCGATCGGCTTGGCGTCCGTGCTGCGCGCCTTCGGGAGCGCCTTGCTGTACGGCGTGAGGAACTGATCACGCTCCGCCGTGCGCCGGCTGATGATCTCCGGCGGCTTGTTCCAGAGCATGATGTTCGCGGCGCAGCTTGCCCGGTTGCCCTCGTTCAGCCGCTTCAGGAAGGTCGAGCCCTTGAATCCGCCGACGCCGATGTTGAAGGCGACCGAGACGAGCGCGTCCGCTTCGTGCTCCGCCAGCGGGACCTTCACGGCGTCAAGGATCGGCTTGGCGTGGCTGTCGATGTCCTGCTCGAGGAAGGCGTCAGCCTGCGCCTGGGTGATCACGTCACCCTTCTTGACGCCCTTCGTGTGGCCGTAGCCGATCGTCCAGACGCCGACGCTGTCCAGATAGGCCTTCAGCCGGACGCCTTCGCGCGACTTGAGGACCGCGAGGCCGATGGGGCTCACAAGCATGGCAGTCTCCAAAGAAAAAGGGCCGCTAGGCGGCCCTTGCTGACTTCCGGGAAGGTGGCGTCGTAACCGCCTTGTCAGGCGGCCAGCCTGCTCGCACGCGCCTAATCGCAGCGTCGTAGGGAACGCCGGTCTCTAAGCACCAATCAGGGATCGTTTTGGTTTGGCCCCCGATCCTCACCAGGCGCACGTTCCGCCGGTTCTTGGATTGGTCGCCCTTAGGGAGCCACATGCAATTGCCGGGCTCGTAGTTCCCGTTCGGCTTCACCCGCTCGATTGTCATGCCGCTTGGGCGAGGCCCCATGTCGGCGGCAAAACACTCGAAACCGGTTCGCAGCCCATCGCCTGAAATCCAACGGCTGCAAACCGTGATGCCTCGGGCGCCGTAGTCCTTGAAAGAGCGGTTCTTTGGGTTTCGGCAACGGTCCAGCATGTGCCTCCAGACCTTATGCCGGGCATCCAAGCTCGCGCCACGTGGGGCGGTGCCGGCGATGTCGCGAGAGCACCCGCAGTCCTGCCGCCCCTTCCCAATGACGTTCGACTTCTGCGTTGAGAACTCGGAGCCGCAGTCGCACCTGAACCTAAAGTAAGCGGCTCTGCCGACTGCAAACCGGCGCAGCCCCTCGAAGGCGATGATTGTGAGGCTGCCCTGCCGGGAGCCGACCCAAGCTTCACTTTTCATGGCTGGATTATATAGTTTATTCGCCCGCTGCGCGAGTAACCGACGCTTTTATGCACAGACACCGCCCGCACCGCTGTGAACAGCGCCGGCTTGTCCATGTCTGTTCTCCGTGCGGCAAAGAAAAAGCCGCCCGAAGGCGGCTGGTGGCGGTATCTGACTCGGGCTTGGCGAGGACTCACCAGGCGTTGTAGCGTGCCAGATTCACACGCTCGCGGGAGGCGGACAGTTGATGTCCCCAGAGGCAGGTTTGGCGGATCGCCAATTCAACAGGGCAGAGATGGTGCGGGAGACGTGCGCCTTTATCGGCCACATCTGCGATGTGCATTACGACCTGGTTTCTGCGCTGAAGGTCGCATCCGGCTATGTGAGCGATCGCCTCGGGCGTGCCCAGGTCGACGGCGTCGCCGGAACGGATCTCGACCGCATCTTGGCCGATTACGAGACTGTCGTGAGCGCGCTGGCCAAGGCGGAAGCGCGCCCCGCCCCTTAGGCGATCGCGAACTCTTCCTTCAGCGCCGCCACCGCGTCGTCGAGATACGGCCGATAGGTCTCGGAGTGCATCTCGCGGCCGAAGATCAGGGCCTTGGCGATCCTGCCCTTCCAGCCATTGACCGTGCTGTTCCCGCCGCTGCCGCCGATGTTCCACGTCATGGACGGGCCTACGAGCGCCGGCGTCGTGATGCCGGTCCTGGTGCCCGGCGTGACGTTCGCGATCCAGTGGATCGAGGTCCGCGCGTCGTCGTCATAGGAGAACACCCAGATCGCCTTGGTATCCAGCGGCACCGAGGCCGAGGCGATCCCGATGTAGTCCGTTCCGCCCGCGAGGTTGTCGGCGCGGAAGCTGGCCGTGGAGACGTTCTGCCAGATCATGCCCGTAACGTTGGCGTTCGTCGTGGTCATGAGCTGGGCGAAGATGCCGCTGGTGGCGTTCGCGGCGGCCGCCAGCGAAGCCACGACCACGACCGCGAAGGACGGCGTGACGGTTCGCGGGCCGATCCGGATGTCTCCGTCGCCGCTGGGGAAGCTGATCGTCGGCTTGTTGTTGAAGGCGGGGTCCACCGCGACGCGCGTCGGCGTCGGCAGAGTGCCGGCCGCGGAGCCCGCCGGCGGCATGGAGCGGATCGGCGCGCCGCTCGCGCGACACTTTCCGGCGCCGTAGCTGTTGAGCACGGCCGGGTCGAAGACGTGCAGCAGGCCCGGCAGCCGCGCAATAAGCTTGTCGCTGGCGGACATCACGATGCGCTTGCCGCCAAGAGCGGGCGCAGAGACGCCGGGAATGGTGGTCATTCGTCCGACCATGTCGGGTGCCTCTCAGGTGACGTTGACGAGCTGGATGCAGGCGAAGTTGTAGAGACGCCGCCCCTCGGGGCTGACGTCGGGCGACTGGTCGCGAATCGTGGAACGCGGTCCTGTCGTCGGACCCGCGAGGGCGTTCGGCGTCGCGACGCGCGCGATGCCGATCTGCTGTGCGGTCCCGGTCGGGACGGCCGAGAGCGTCACGTCGATCGTGTGCGCGCCGGTGATCTCGACGCTCGAGATCGTCACGCTGTTGCCGTTGCCGGCATCGTGCCAGGTGACGCCCCGGTTCCCCGGATCGGTCACGAGCGAGCCATCGTCAAAGGCGAGCGCCGTCCCGGTGTCGCTGAAGGTCAGCGTCACCACGGCGCCGGAGCGCACGGCGGAAGTGACGTAGAGCGGCGTGTAGGGCTGCCCTGCGACCACCGCCGCCATGGCGCGGCCGGTGTAGAGCCCCTGCAGGTACTCACCCTCCGCCGTCAGGTGCATGCCGTCCGCTACAGTCTCGAGGATGTACTGCGGCCCGACGCAGACCGCCTTGTCGGGGTTCTGGAGAGCCATGTTGAGCTGCGCGAGCGGCACGCCGGAGGTGGCGATGTTGTAGAGCTGCCAGCTCGCCATCTGGTGGATGATGAGCTTCACCTGATCGGTCCCGCCGGTCAGGGCGTTGATGTCGGTCGTGAGGTCCGACTGGAGCTCGACGAGCCAGCCGCGATAGGTGGCCTCGCTCTCGTCGTGGTCGTGCTGCCCCTGGTCCCAGATGACGGCCGGCACCTTGTAGGCGAGGCCTGAGAGCGCCGCGATCAGCCGCGCGCGCCGCACCGCCTTCAGGATGTTGGCGTAGGGCGCGCCGCCCTTCTTCAGCCATGCGTAGCCCTGCCCGCCGATGCCATGCGCGGACATCAGCAGCGCCTCGGTGGAGGCCAGCGTCTTGGTAGCCTGCCAGCCGCCGATAGAGGCGACCGTCTCGCCGGCGCGGTCCCCGTCCGTGCGCTCGTAGGCGTCTACGATGCCCGCCAGATCCTCGTCGCGGATCGTGGCGGTCCTGTCGGTCGGGAAGTTCGTCCCGAGCGTGCGGACGCCGCCCGAGAACATCAGCACGCGACCAGGGCGCGGGGGCGTCGTGGTCTTTGCCGGCGTCGACTGCGTGCCGGCGCTGAGGCTCTGGCCGTAGATGAGGAAGTGCCAGAGCGTCGTGACCGTCGAAGATGCGGACAGCGTGTAGAGCAGAGACGCGCTCTTGAGCCGCGCGACGCTGCTGATCTCCTGCACGTAGCGCAGCACCGGGCCGTCCATCACGGGCGAATGGCAGTCGCCTTCTCCGCGGGTGACGCGGACCTCGCCCTCGTCCCAAGCCAGGTAGACATCCCGCGCGCCCGGCTCCCCGCGCACGAAGGGCACATAGAGCCGCGCCGGCGCCAGCCCGCACTGCATCGAGCCGTCGTAGCGAAGCCCGAAGATGACGGAGCCGTCGTCGAGCGACCGCTGCCAGACGAATTCGTCGCCCCAGGCGGCGTCGTGGTCCATGAAGGTCACGAAGCCGGCTTGATGAACGCCGAGCAGGATGTCGCCTGAAGGGCTCCGCCAACCGTGGGCGTAGTCCTCGGACAGGACGACCTCGCCGGTCGGGTCCGCGATGTCGGCGCGCAGGATGCCGTCGAGATCGAGATATGCCGGCAGGTTGCCGTACAGGTCCCACCAGCCCGCGAGCACGCCCGCGTCGCCAGCGAAGACCGGCTCGCCACCCGGCTGCGGGAGCACGTCGCGCTTGAGGGCGCTGCTCAGAACGCCGGCGTCGGTCGCCAGCGCTTCGTCACGAGCGGCTTCCGTGGCCGCCCGCTGCGCCATGACATCGGTGAGCGCCGCGCTTGCTTCAGCCGCCTTGGTGTTCGCGATGTCGGCGGCATCGGTCGCGATGCCGGCCGCGGTCGTTGCCGTTCCGCCAGCCGCTACAGCCGCCTCGGACGCGGCTATGGCCTCAGGCGTGAGAGAGCCGGGGTCTCCCTTCGGGCCCTGCGGACCAGCCGCGATGACCTCGATGACCTGAACCGGAGCCGGGACCAGAACTTCGATCACGTCAGTCATTGGGGTTGATCGCCTCCGTCATGCTGAAGGCGCCGACCAACACCGTCTCCTGCGAATCCCCGATCCGGCGCTTCAGCTCGAACTCGCTCTTGGAGCCCCGCATGAGCTGCTTGGTCTGGTCCTCGGTGAGCGCGAACGTCACCTTTCCCTCGGCGGGAACGACCGTCAGTCCGCTGCCAGCGGTGAGCACCAACACGCCGTCGAAATGGTCGATGCGAATGTTCATCCGCATGACGGAGCCGGTCAGATCGATCACCGGCCCGGTCTTGCTTTCCTTCAGAACGAAGGTGCGCGCGACCGTGTCTCCCCTGCGGACGGGGACGCTGTTCGCCATGCAGTCGCTCCAGACATGAAAAAACCGCCCGGAGGCGGTGCGGAA
>JAEZHP010000047.1 GCA_023416515.1 Pseudomonadota bacterium
AAGGTACGCGGCCGGCCCGGCGCCGCGCGGCGGCCGGCCGGGCGCACCCAGCCGGCTTCGAGCAGCACGTCGAGCGTGCCCTTGGAGATCTGCACGCCGCGGATCGCCTCGATCTCGGCGCGGCTCACGGGCTCGTGATAGGCGATGATCGCAAGTGTCTCGACCGCGGCGCGCGACAGCTTGCGATTCTCTTCGCGCTCGCGCCGAAGCAGCGGCGCCAGGTCGGCCGCGGTCTGGAAATGCCAGCGCCCGCCGCGCTCGACCAACTCAATCCCCCGCCCCGCATATTGGTGGCGAAGCTCCTCCAGCGCCGCCCGCACCGCGAGCGTCTCCCCCGCCATCTCGGCGATCTCGTCGGCGCTGAGCGGATCCTCCGCGGCGAACAGGATCGCCTCGACCGCGCGCACCGTCTCGTCCGGTTCGTTCATGCCCGCCTCAACAGCAATTCTCCGAACGGCTCGTCCTGGGCGAGTCTGACCTTGCCCTGCCGCGCCAGCTCAAGCGCGGCGACGAAGCTCGAGGCCAGCGCCGAGCGGCGATAGTCGCCGTCCTGGGTGTCGGGCAGGAAGCTCCTGATGTCGGTCCAGTCGACCCGAATGCCGACAAGCTGCTCGATCCGGGCGATCGCCTCGTCCAGTGTCATGACTGGACGGCGGGCGACCATGTGGACAACCGGCTCGCTTCGCGCCCGAACCCGACCGTAGGCCGCGATGAGGTCGTAGAGCTCGGCCTGCCAGCGCGCGCGGCGCACCAGCGGAAGCCCCTCGGACTTGCCGCGCAGGAAGACGTCGCGGCCGATGCGGTCGCGGGCGATCAGCCTGGCGCCGGCCTCGCGCATCGCGTCGAGCCTTTGGAGGCGCATCTGCAGCCTGAGCGCCAGCTCCTCGGGGCTCGGCTCGACTTCCGGGTCCTTGGGCAGGAGAAGGCACGATTTGAGGTAAGCGAGCCACGCCGCCATCACGAGATAGTCGGCCGCGATCTCGAGCTTGAGCCGCCGGGCGTCGGAGATGAAAGCGAGATATTGCTCGACCAGCGCAAGGATCGAGATCTTGGCGAGATCGACCTTCTGCGCCCGGGCAAGGTTCAGGAGCAGGTCGAGCGGCCCTTCCCACCCGTCGATATCCAGCCGAAGCCGGTCGGGCTCGTCGGGCGTGTCGAAGGCGTCGGGCGATTCCACGAAATAAAGATGTAGCGGCTCGACTCGCCGAGTCGAATCCCGCGGTCGCCCAAGGCCTTCGTTCCTGTGGATGAGTGGGGCCCAAGGGGCGGAAGGCCCACCTCCCCAGGTGCCTTCCGCAGGTCCAATCCAAAGCGCGCGGGCGAATGCCCGGCGCCGCACCTCCATGGCCCGGCAACCGCGGCGGCGCACCTACACAGGTGAGTTTCCGCCTAAAATTTCGCCAAGGCAGGTTATGCCCGGCTGCGAAGTCCGGAACGCGTCGCCGGTTTCCGCGTCATGGCAGGCATGAGGAGCGGGCTTATGCATTGGTATTGCCTGTTCATCGACGACAAGCCGGCGGCGAGCTGGCGGCGCCAGCGCTGCCAGGCGCTCCACGACGCCCTCGCCGCCGGCGCCGCGACAAGGTTGCCGGGGGGCGGCAGGCGGCTCGAGTGGCAACCGAGTGCCCACATCCACGTTTGCAACAATGCGGCCGACCGGGATCGCTGGGTGAAACCCGTCCGCCCGCCGCTCGCCCGATGATCGCCCCGAACACGGACAATTTTTGATGACCGATGAGCATGACCGCGATGTTTATAAGGAGGGCAGCAGCGCCGCCCATGCGGACGACGCCGCGGCAGCAGCTCCGGGCGACCTCGCGCCGGGCGAGAATTTGCGCGATCGACAGGAGCGGCTGCTCGACGAGGCCGTTGAAGAGACCTTCCCGGCCTCCGACCCCATTGCGGTCGCCGACGTGACCGAGACTCGGGACGACGGCGCCTGAACGGACGCCCCGCCTCGCGATGCCAGTTTCGCGTCCACGGCCTCGCGGCTAGGACGCACCCACCTCTTTTCCGCCGCTGACGAGGAACCCCCGATGGTCACCAAAGCCTATGGCGCCTACGCCGCCGACAAGCCTCTGGAGCCGATCGACATCGAGCGCCGCGCGCCCGGTCCCTCCGACGTCGAGATCGAGATCGCCTTCTGCGGCGTGTGCCATTCGGACCTTCACACCGTGCGCTCCGAATGGGGCGGGACCGTCTACCCTTGCGTTCCGGGTCACGAAATCGTCGGCCACGTCACCGCGGTCGGCGGCGATGTCACGAGGTTCAAGGTCGGCGACACCGTCGGGGTCGGCTGCATGGTCGATAGCTGCCAGAATTGCGCCTCCTGCGCCGACGGGCTCGAGCAATATTGCGAGAACGGGTTCACCGCGACCTACAATTCGCCGACCCAGGACCCGCCCGGTCACACGCTCGGCGGCTATTCCCAGCGCATCACCGTGACCGAGAAGTTCGTCCTTAAAATCAATCATCCGGAGGAGCAGCTCGCGGCCGTGTCGCCGCTGCTTTGCGCCGGAATCACCACTTGGTCGCCCCTCCGCCACTGGAAGGTGGGGCCGGGCATGAAGGTCGGAATCGTCGGCATCGGCGGGCTCGGCCATATGGGCGTAAAGCTCGCAGCCGCGCTCGGCGCCCACGTCGTCGCCTTCACGACGTCGGAGAGCAAGCGGCAGGCCGCCCACGACCTCGGCGCTCATGAGGTGGTCGTGTCGCGCGATCCCGGTGCGATGAAGGCTCATACGCGAAGCTTCGACTTCATTCTCAACACGGTCGCGGCCAGCCACAATCTCGACGCCTTCACGAGCCTCCTGAAGCGCGACGGCACGATGTGCCTGGTAGGAGTCCCCGAGCACCCCCACCCCTCTCCGAGCATCGGGATTCTGATTTTCGGACGTCGCTCCATCGCCGGCTCGCTGATCGGCGGAATCCCCGAGACCCAGGAGATGCTCGATTTCTGCGCCGAGCACGGAATCGTCGCCGACATCGAGATGATCCGAATGGACGAGATCGACGACGCCTACGAACGGATGCAGCGGAGCGACGTCAAATACCGCTTCGTCATCGACTCGGCGACGCTTGCCGGGTGACGCCGCAAGGCCGGCTATCTTGAGCCGGGCGTCAGGCCCGCCATATCCACAGCATGGCCTGGGATCTCGGCGAGGCGATGCGCAAGAAGGAGGAGTTCGAGTCCGCTCGGCTCATGGACTTCGAATTTCGCGAGCGCGCACGGGCGACGCGGCTGCTCGCCGGGGCCATCGGCCTCGACGAGACCGAGCTGGTTCGACAGATCGCGGTCCGCGACAGCTCCAGCCTGCTCGACATGGTGGCGGAGAAGACCGGCCGAGACAGGAATGAGGTGGCGGCGGAATATGACCGTTGCGTCGGCGCGGCGCGAAGGCAGCTCATCAAGGAGCGCGGCGACCCGACGCCTTACCGGCTGAGCTGAAGCTCGGCGGGGAACCGGTTCGCGCCAAGCCGGTTCCGGACCGATGCACTCCGAGGATGCCGCTATTTTGCATGCCGAGGTCGCCGCGCTCCAGGCGGTGCTCATCTCCGTCCTTCGGCGGGCCGCTTCCGAACAGCCGCAACTCACGTCGCTGCTGTGCGCGGCCTTCGACGACGCGGATTCGGTGCTGACCGGGCTCGCGGTTCAGCTCGGCGGCGAGATCTCCGGTCCGACGACGCTCAACGCGTTGCGCGTGGTGGACGAGATCCGTTCCGGCGTCCTTGGCCGGGACGCGGCCTGTTTCGGCGCCGGCGGCTGATAGTCCTGCTCGAATCGAGCGCGGCGAACGAACCGCGATTTAAGCAGGGACCTCGGCAGTGGCCGGAAGGTCGCTTCGGTAGATCCGCCATTGCAGCTGTTCGGCGGTCGCGCCCGGCACGTCGTTGACCCGCCTCAAGGTCATCGAGCCGCGCCGGTTGAACGGCTCGCCTCCGCGCAGCCGGCCATAGATCTGCACCGGCACTTCGACATAGGAGAAGCCAGCGGCGCCCTCCATCGCACCGGGCGCACCGATATTGGCGTGATATTCGGCATAAGGCGCGAAGCTCGCCGCGAACTGCGCCGAGCTCATGCCGCTAGCGCGCCCATCGCCCGACCATAGCCGGTAGGCCTCGCCATGGCGGCCGGCCTCGATCAGCGCGAAATAGCTCTGAAGAACCTGCCCAGCGCCTTGAGCGCTCTTGGGATCGATCGGCCCTTCCGCGAGCGGCGTGCGGTCGTCAGGAAGGCCGCCGGGCTGGCCGGGAGCGGGAGGCTGAAGCGGCGCACGAGCGGCCTCGTTCCCGGCGCCTGGCGAGGGCTCCGGGCGATCCGAACAAGCGAAAAGCAGAGCCGCGCTGGCGAGAAACAGAGTTCGCATGCCCCACCGACGGGCGAGCCTTGCCCAGGGTTCCGCGGCTCGGCCCGGCAGCGAGCCGGCTCAGGGATTCAGGAAGCGGTTGGCGACCTCGCGGGCGAGCCGCGCCGGCCTCTTGGTCTCCGCATCGAGGCAGCACCAGCTGCTCTTCACCTCGGCGAGGATGTCCTCACCGCGCTTGACCAGGGTGACGAAGAAGGCGCGCGCGCCCTGCATTCCTTCGGCGACCACCTCCGCGATCACCGCGTCCTTGAGGAAAGCGGGCTTGCGATAGGTGATCTCGTGCTTGAGTGCGACCCACAGGTGGGAGGCGACCGCCTCGGCGGGGGCCACCTTCTCCCAATAGGCCACGACCGATTCCTGAACCCACTTCAAGTACACGGCATTATTGACGTGCCCCATATGGTCGATGTCGGCGGTGTCGATGGCGATCTGGTGGCGGAACATGCCATCCAAGATCATGACCGCTTACACCGGTGTCAATAAGCCGCCGGAATATTGGCCAGCAGAGCGTCGCGCTTGGCGATCAATTCGGCGATCGGGGGCAACTCGCCCACGGGCGGAGGGAGTGCCCGCGCCAGCCGCTCGCGGCCGTGCTCGGATAGCGGCGCCAAAGCCTCGGCGAGGCGAGCGCTCTCGGCGAAGCTCCCCGAGCAGCACAAGGCAAGGTCGCAGCCGGCGGCGAGAACCGCCTGCGCCCGCTCTTGGGCGCCTCCGGTCAACGCTTCCATGGCGATGTCGTCGCTGACCAGAAGGCCCTCGAAGCCGATACGGCCGCGGATGATCTGCTCGATTACGCTCGGCGAGATGCTTGCGGCGCGCTGCTCGTCCCACGCGGGGTAGAGGATATGAGCGACCATGCCGATTCGGGCCCGGCCGCCCAGACGCTGGAACGGCAGGATATCGGCAGCAAGCTCCGCTTCCGAGGCGGCCACGACCGGGAGCGCGACATGGCTGTCGGCCTGGGCACGGCCGTGGCCCGGCAGGTGCTTGATCACCCCCGCGACCCCGCCCTCGCCGAGGCCGTCGAGCGCTGCCCGTCCGAGCGCTGCGACGGCGAGCGGGTTAGCACCGAACGAGCGCTCGCCGATCACCGGGTCTGCTCCTTCGTGAAGGAGATCGAGAAGCGGCAGGGTGGTCGCGTTGATCCCGGTCTCACCGAGGACGAGCGCCATCGCCAGCGCATTGACCCGCGCCGCCTCCATGCCGCTGATCGGCGCGGTCTCGTAAAGCGCACCCAGCCGCGCAGCCGCTGGGAAGTCAGGCCAATGCGGGGGGCGCAGGCGAGCAACGGGGCCGCCTTCCTGGTCGACCATGATGAGAAGATCGTCGCGCCCGGCGGCGTCGCGAAGCGAGTCGGTCAGAGCGCGCAGCTGCTCTGGATCCGCGACATTGCGGCCGAACAGGATGAATCCGGCCGGCTGGGCAGCTCGGAACAGCGCGCGTTCGTCAGCGGTAAGGGCTGGGCCGGCGAGGCCGAGGATCGCGGGAAGCATGGCGCTCTGTAACGGGCCACCCCTCCCTCGTCATTCCCGCGAAAGCGGGAATCCAGCCTCTTGTAGAGAAGGCAGCTGGATCCCCGCTTTTGCGGGATGACATTGAAGGCCTTAGTCGTTGACGTCCATGCAGGGCTGTCCGGCGGCGCGCAGGCGGCGGCAGACGCTGCTCGCCTCGGCGCCGGCCGCGCGAAGCCGGTAGAAGGTCTGGCCGCCGCGTTGGTGGACCATCACCTGGTGTTGAAGCCCGCCGAGATAGGGATAGCGCGCGGCGAGCCGCCGCCATTCGCCGTCCGCTGCGGCCTGGCTCGGGAAGGCGCCGACCTGAATGGTCGGGCCGCTGAGACGCTGCTGGCTCGGCGCCGGCGTGGGCGCCGGGGCGGGAGCGGGCTGCTGCTGCGCCTGCGGAACGGGCTGAGTCGGCCGCTGCTGCGCAGGCGGAGCCGGCGCGGGTTCGGGCCGGTTGGCGAGTTGGGCGTTCTGCTGGGTGCCCTCACTGGTCGCGATCTGGGTCGACGCGCTGTTGTCGAGCTGAAGTCCGCCCGCCTCGGGCGCGGGGACCTTATAGGCCCCGGGGGAGGCGATCAGCTCCTCTCCGCCGCCGCCAGTGCTCCGGTTGGCCGCCCAGAACAGGCCGCCCACTACCACTCCAATGACGATGAGGCCGATCACCACCGCGGCGATCAGCTTGACCGGCGACGGGCCGCTTTCCTCTTCCTCGACCGCCTCGAGCCAGGGCAGCCGGTCGTCGTCGTCCAAATCGCCCCGCGTGGCATCGGTCATCACGCCATCTCCTCGGCCGCGGCCACTCCCATGATGCTGAGGCCGTTGCGGATTATCTGCCCGATCCCGGCGGCGAGTTCCAGCCGCGCGCGAGTGAGCCCGGGATCCTGTGCCACAAGGAAACGCCGGGCCGGGTCGTCATTACCCTTGTTCCACTGCGCGTGGAACGCCGCGGCGAGGTCGTGAAGGTAGAAAGCGACCCGGTGCGGCTCGTGCGCATCCGCGGCGCTCTCGACGATGCGCGGGAACTGGGCGGCGAGCTTGACCAGCGACAGCTCGTCCTCGTCGAGCAGCGTGAGATCCGCGGTCTGGGGGAGGTCCGGCACCTCCGTCGCCACCTTGCGGTGGAGCGAGCGGATGCGCGCATGGGCGTATTGGACGTAGAAGACGGGGTTGTCCTTCGACGCCTCGACGACCTTGGCGAAGTCGAAATCCATCTGCGCATCGGCCTTGCGGGTCAGCATGGTGAACCGCACCACGTCCTTGCCGACCTCGTTGACGACGTCGGCCAGCGTGACGAAATTGCCCGCCCGCTTTGACATCTTCACCGGCTCGCCGCCGCGCAGAAGCCGAACCATCTGGACCAGCTTGACGTCGAACGGCACCTTGCCCTCGGTCAGCGCAGCGACCGCGGCCTTGATGCGCTTGACCGTGCCGGCATGGTCGGCGCCCCAAATGTCGATCAGCTGATCGGCATTCTGGGCCTTCTGGAAATGATAGGCCATGTCCGCGCCGAAATAGGTCCAGCTGCCATCGGACTTCTTGACCGGCCGGTCCTGGTCGTCGCCGAACTGGGTCGACTTGAACAAGGTGAGCTCGACCGGCTCCCACTCGTCGTGGGGATCGAGGCTCTTCGGCCGCTCGAGCTCGCCCTCATAGACGAGGCCGCGCGCGCGAAGCGCCTCGACCGCCGCGTCGGGCTTGCCCGCGGCCTGCACCTCGGCTTCCGACGCGAACACGTCGTGATGGATTCCGAGAACGGCGAGGTCCGCCTTGATCATCTCGAGCATCGCCGCGACGGCGGTCTTGCGGAACAGGGCCAGCCACTCACTCTCGGGCGCCCCGACGAAGCGATCGCCATGTTCCTTCGCCAGGACGATGCCGACAGGCTTCAGATAGTCGCCCGGATAGAGGCCTTCAGGAATCTCGCCGATATCCTCGCCGAGTGCCTCCCGGTAGCGAAGGTGCGCCGAGCGGGCGAGGACGTCGACCTGGCCGCCGGCGTCGTTGACATAATATTCCCGGGTGACCGCGTAGCCGGCATGCTCGAGCAAGGACGCGAGCGCATCGCCGACCACCGCTCCGCGGCAATGGCCCATGTGCATGGGTCCGGTCGGATTGGCCGAGACATATTCGACATTGACCCGCTGCCCCTGCCCCATGGCCGAGCGGCCGTAGCCCTCGCCCTCGGCCAGGATCGCACCGAGCTCCTCCTGCCACACATCCGGCACGAGCCGCAGGTTGATGAATCCTGGCCCGGCGATCTCCGCCGCTGACACTTCCGGCAGCGCCTCGAGCTTCGGCGCGATCAGCCCGGCGAGCGCACGCGGATTGGTCCCCGCGCGCTTGGCAAGAACCATCGCCGCGTTGGTGGCGAGATCGCCATGAGACGCATCGCGCGGTGGCTCGACGCTCACGCCCTTTCGGTCCAGGTCAGCCGGAAGCTGGCCTTCGGTGACAAGAGAGTCGAGCGCCGCATCAACATGCGCGGCAAAGCGGGCGTAGAGGGTCACGGAAAAAGCCTTCGCTTCAGGGAAGCCGCGCATCTAGCGAAGGCGCGCGCCGATTTGAAGCGTCAGAAGCCTTCGGGCAGATCGGCCGGGCCGATCAGTTCCTCGTAGCATTTGATCGCGAAGCGGTCCGTCATTCCGGCGACATAGTCCCCGATGGCCCGAATGGTCGTCGTGGGATCGTCGGACGCGCGCCGTCGCGCCTCGGGAAGTCGCGACGGATCCTCGCAATAGGCGGCGAACAGGGCCGCAATGACGGACTGAGCGCGCTCCCTCACCGCCTTCACCTTCGGCGCGTCGTACATGCGGGCGTAGAGGAAGCGCTTGAGCGCGCGCTCCTCGGCGGCCAGCTCCGTCGAGAAAGCGGCGAGGGCCTGGCCCGCCGCGCGGACATCTCCCGGGCTTTGCGGAGCGGCCTCTTCGACCCGGCGCCGGGTCTCGGCGAGGAGATCGTTGACCATCACCCCGATCTGGTGGCGGACGAGCTCGCCGGTCAGGCGCTCGGCGGGTATGTGGGAATAGCGTGCCCGCACCTCATCCCAGCAGCGGCGGACGAGCGGGACCTCGAGCACCTCCTCAAGGCTGAACAGGCCGGCGCGGAGGCCGTCATCGATGTCGTGATTGTCATAGGCGATATCGTCGGCCAGCGCCGCGACCTGCGCCTCGAGGCTCGGCCAAGTCGCCAGGTCGAGGTCGAAATCCGAATTCGCTTCGGCGAGCGCCCAGGTCGGCTCGGACACCGGGCCGTTATGCTTGGCCAAGCCTTCGAGCGTCTCCCAACTGAGATTGTAGCCGTCGAAACAGGGATAGGGCGTCTCGAGCTTGGTCAGCAAGCGAAGCGTGTGGGCGTTGTGATCGAAACCCCCGGCAGGCGCCATCGCGGCGTCGATCGCGTCCTCGCCGGCATGTCCGAACGGGGGATGGCCGATGTCATGGGCGAGGCAGAGCGCCTCGGTCAGGTCTTCGTTGATCCCGAGCGTTCGAGCCACCGCCCGGCCGATCTGCGCGACCTCCATGCTGTGGGTGAGGCGCACCCGGAAATGGTCGCCGTCGGGCGCGACGAAGACTTGCGTCTTGCCGCGAAGCCGCCGGAACGGGACCGAGTGGATGATGCGGTCGCGGTCGCGCTGGAAGGCGTCGCGCGGGCCGCGCTGGGCCCTCGGATCCTCTTCATGGTGTCGGCCGCGGCTACGTGATGGGTCGCAGCCGTAGGAAGCGAGTTTCGTCAACCGGCAGGGACCTGCGCGACTTCCTGGCCGGCGGTGCTGGACCAGGCGAAGGCGCTGATGTCCTCACGGTCGAGCCGGTTGATGAAGGCCCTTGCCTCGGCCTGGGTGGCGAACGGGCCGACCAGGAGGCGGCCGCTCGACCCGGAAGGAGCCGTAAACGCCGGGCGAGTGCGAAGCAGTTCCGGCGCCTTGCGCCGAAGGCGGGCATATTCGGCCGGAAGAGCGCTCCGTGCCGCAGTCGCGATCTGCACCCAGATTCGCTCCGGATGGCGCTGCGCGGGAGTTTGCGCCCGGGTTGCGGCGCGGTTCGAAGCGGTCGCCGTGCGGCCGTTGGCGGCAGGGCGACCAGCCGCCGGGGCGGGGGTGCCGCGTGCCGCGG
>JAEZHP010000050.1 GCA_023416515.1 Pseudomonadota bacterium
GCTCGACCTCGCGCCGCGACGGCTGATCACCGGCCATTTCGACCCGATCGAAGGCGCTGACCGCATCGCCGAGGAGGTCACCGCGATGCGCGACGCGATGCAAGCGGTGCACGACGCGGTCATCGAATACATGAACGTTGGCAAGGATCTGTACACCGCGATGCGCGAGATCCGGGTGCCCCCTCATCTCGACGTCGGCGAGGGGTACGGCAAGACGTCGTGGAACGTTCGCGCCATCTGGGAGATGTACGCCGGCTGGTTCCAGCACCGATCGACCACCGAACTGTACGGCGTGCCCGCGTGGTCCATCGCGTCCGACGTCGTGGCCGCAGCCGGCCCCGACGCGCTGACCGCAGCCGCGCGCACCCACACCGCCAACGGAAACCCGGTGCACGCCCTGCATCTCACCGACCTCGTGTTGCGCGCCGACCCGCAGAACGAGGGGGCCCGCGCCGCCGCCATCGAGGCCCACGAGGCGCTCCTGGCAGGCACCGACAACTTCTGGGAACAAGCGTGGCTCACCCACACCGTCAACCAGCTGAGGACACCGTCATGAACTCTGTCGCCTTCGATTTCACCGGAACCAAAGTTCTGGTCACCGGCGGTACCAGTGGCATCGGCAACGCGATCGCCGCCGACTTCGCCCATGCCGGAGCGGAAGTCACCGTCACCGGCACGCGAGCCTCGGCGGCGGACTACCCCGAGACCGATCTCAGCGGCTTCGCGTACCGGCAGTGTCAAGCATCCGACACCGATTCGATCGACGCGCTGACGGACTCCCTCGGAGATCTCGACGTTCTCGTCAACAACGCCGGCGGGCCCTACGCGGCCCACAAGGACGAGTGGGATCCAGACGGCTACGCAGGTTCGGTGGCGGTGAACATGTTCGCCCACGTGCGCCTCACGATGGCCTGCCACGATCGCCTGAAGGCCAGCAGCGCGGCCGGTGGTGCCAGCGTGATCAACATCATCTCGATGTCGGCGTTCGTCTCAGCAGTCGCAGTACCGGCCTACAGCTCCTCCAAAGCCGGCATGGTCGCGTTCACCAAGAACTTGTCGCGCCGTTGGGTCGACGACGGCATCCGGGTCAATGCCGTGGCGCCGGGACTCATCGACACCCGGATGACACATCCGGTGCTCGAGATCCCCGAACTGCTCGAGGTCGAGATGCGCCACACACCCATGGGCCGGATGGGCATGCCCGACGAGATCTCACCGGCCGTGCTGTTCCTGTGCAGCGACGCGGCCCGCTACGTCACAGGGACGACCGTCGCTGTCGACGGTGGATACCTGACGGTCTGAAAGGAACCCGCAGTGAGTGAATTCGATTCTGTCGCAACAGCCGAGGACGTCTTCGAGCTCGCCGCCAAACAGACCGGCCTGTCCGAGATCGACTCGGACTCCTGGCGGGAGGGCCTGGCCATCGTCGTCGACGAGGTCAACACATGCCCGGCATTCTCGTCCTACGGGCGTGAACGGATACTGACCGACTCGGTGAACGCGCTGGCCCGGCGCCTGCAGGTCCACGACTACATCCGATCACACCCGGAGGTGCTCGACACCCCGGTCGCCCAACCGCTGATCATCCTCGGGATGCCACGCACCGGCACCACCGTGGTCAGCTACCTGCTCGACCAGGATCCGGCCCGGCGCTCGCTACTGCTGTGGCAGTGCATGCATCCGGTTCCACCGGCGCGGGCCGACGCGCTGCGTACCGATCAACGGTGCCTCAACATGCTCGAGGAGCAGCGCAGAACCCTGGAGATGGTCGCCGCGGCGAAAGTTCCACTGCCGCACTGGGAAGACGCTGACGGGCCCACCGAGGACATGTTCATCCACAACCAGGACTTCAAGGCGCTGTCCTGGGATGCATTCCTGCACACATCGCGGTACTACGAATGGCTTTTCAGCGCGGCCGACATGACCACCACCTACGAGTACCAGAAGCGGTATCTGCAGGTGCTGCAGTCCACCGCGCCGGGCACCTGGAGCCTGAAGATGCCGTCGCACTCGGTGCACATCGAGGCGCTCCTGAAGGTCTTCCCCGACGCCCGGCTGGTCTGGGCCCACCGCGACCCGTACAAGGCCACCGGGTCACTGGGCAACCTGCTGAAACTGCCCAAGAGCATGACGCACAACGCCGGCGCCGTCGACATGCACGCGATGGGACGCGACGCCAAGGCGCAGATGAAGGTACACGTGGAACGGCCGCTGCGGGCGCGTGACCGCATCGGTGACGACCGCTTCTTCCACATGTACTACTCCGAGATGATGCGGGATCCGATGGACGTGATGCGGCGACTCTACGACTGGGCCGGCGACCCCCTGACACCGGAAACCGAAGAGCGCATGCAGAACTGGCTCCTCGAGCACCCGCAGGACCGCTACGGGCGTAATTCCTACAGCCTCGAGCAGTACGGGCTGTCCGTCGACGAACTGAAACCGGTGTTCGCCGAATACCTCGACACATTCGACATCGAACTGGAGGGCGCACCGTGACCACCTCCGACCTCGCCGCCGGGAACCTGTACCACACCGGCCTGATCGTGGCCGACATCGAATCGGCTACAACGAGATTGAGCGCCGCGGCCGGATACACCTGGACCCGGCCGGTCGAAGCCACGC
>JAEZHP010000091.1 GCA_023416515.1 Pseudomonadota bacterium
GCCTAAGCCTCGACCCGGCGCCTGACGTTGTCGCCCTGGTGCCGGGCCTCGACCACGGCGACCGGTTCCACGGTCACCTTGCCGGCGCTCCGCGACGCGTGGATCAGCATCAGGTCGTCGATCATCACGCCGCCTTCGTCGCCGGCGACGACGATGTCTCCGCGCCTGAGCGAGCCGTTGATCGCCGCGCCGATGTCGCGCTGCATGTCGAGATCGCGCGGCGCACGAACGCCGCAGGGGGTGAGCGCGAGCTGGATGAGGCCCGACGCGTCGACACCGGCATGGCTTCGGCCGCCCGCCAGATAAGGCGCATGCATTAGCTTCATGGCGACCGCTGCGGGATCGCATTCCGCTTCGTCGACCCGGCGCAGATGGCTCAAGGGCACGCAGCCCATCTCGCTCATCAGGCAGGCGCCTTCCTCATGGCCCGTCAGCCGGGCACCCATCGGCATGCAGGCCAGGCGGGTCGCCTCGATATTGCTGTCGGCGAAGACTGGGACCTTCGCCTCGCACACGACGTGGGTGGGCTCGGCCGGCTCCACCAGCTCGATCGCCTCGACATAGCCGACGCGGTGGTCCGCGGCGCAATAGCCCCAAGCCCAATGCTCGGAATATTCGAGAACGTGGAAGCCTTCGCCCGGGAGGAGTTCGGAGACCGCGTCGCCGTCGGCGGCAGGCTGCGGCCACACCATCGTCGCGCGCGAGCCGCATGCGCGGGGCAGCGGGCGGGCGTAATGAGAGGAGATCACTTTGCTCGCCAGCGCGATATCGGCGATGTCGCGGCGATAGGCGTGAACCCGCGGGTCGAGCCTGAGCGAGCGTCCCTGAAGGCCGAAGTGGAGCTTCTCGACCTGCGTCCCAGCGTCAGTGCTGGAGGATGAGCCCTCGTTCCTTGGCCGGTCGGCTTCGGGCGGCGCTGCTGTGGTCCTGCTCGAGATTGCGTTGGAAGCGCTCAAGGAATTCCTGTCCAGTGCTGGTTTTCGCGACGAATACGTTGCGCCGATCGGTCTCGTCGCGAACGCGGCGCAGATAGCCGAGCGACCCCAGCGTGTTCAAGGCGCGCGTGATAACCGGCTTGGACACACCGAGGATATTGGCCAGGCCACGAACCGTATGGGGTCCTGGCGTCTCGTAGACCAGCAGCATGAGCGCCATCTGGCGGTTGGTCAGGTCCGGCTGGCCTGATCGAACATAGTTGATGAGCGTGCTCATCCAGTTGGTGAGGGCTTGATTGGGCACTTGAACTGACTCCGAAACGGCGTCGCGTCACCTTTGATCCTAGAAAACCAAAGAGCGTCCGTTTCGTTTCCATCTCAATTTTATTTCAATCCGTTACGGGTCCGTATCGTCGCTTGAGAAGCTGCCATGAGGCGCGCAGTCCGAGCGCGTCGCCGCCTTTCGGACGGCCCGGTTTTGACGAGGCGCGCCAGGCGAAAGTGTCGAAATGGGCCCAGCTCACGCCCTCGCCGACGAACTTCTGAAGGAACAGCGCCGCGGTGACGGATCCGGCGAATGGGGTCTCGCCCGCATTGGAAAGGTCGGCGATGTCGGAGGCGAATAGCTCCTCATAGGCTTTCCACAGAGGCATGCGCCAAACCGGGTCGGTCACCGAATCGCCGCCGGCGATCAGGTCGGCGGCCAGCGAATCGTCATTTGCGAACAGTGCAGGAAGGTCGGGGCCAAGCGCCACCCGCGCCGCGCCGGTGAGAGTCGCGAAGTCGATGACCAGCTCGGGCTTGTCCTCGCAGGCGCGGGTGAGCGCGTCGGCCAGGATCAGCCGCCCCTCCGCGTCGGTGTTGCCGATCTCTACGCTGAGGCCCTGGCGGCTTCGAAGGACGTCGCCGGGACGGGTCGCGGCAGCCGACACCGCATTCTCGACGGCCGGGATCAGCAAGTGGAGGCGGACCGGGAGGTTCGCGCCGATGATCAGCCTGGCCAGGGCAAGCGCGTGGGCAGCGCCGCCCATGTCCTTCTTCATCAGGCGCATTCCGGAAGACGGCTTGATGTCGAGGCCGCCGGTGTCGAAGCACACGCCCTTGCCGACGATGGCGATGCGGGGGTGGCGCCGATCGCCCCATTCGAGCTCGATCAGCCGCGGGCCGCGCTGCTCGGTCGCCGCGGCTCCGACCGCGTGAATCATCGGATAATGTTCGGCGAGCTCCTTGCCGCTCGTGACCTTGAGCTTCACGCCCCCCGCTTCGGCAACCTCCTGCGCGGCCGCCTGGAGCTCGGCCGGGCCGAGATCGCCTGCGGGCAGGTTGACGAGATCGCGCACCAGGTTGGTCGCCTCCGCGATCCTCACCGTCTCCTCGATCCGCGCCGGTTCCCCGGTCAGCAGGACCCGAGGGCCCTTGGCCTGCTTGTCCTTCTTGAACCGGTCGAAGCGATATTGGGCGAGAAGCCAGCCGAGCGTCGCCGGCCCCGGAGATCCCTCCGCCAGCTTGTAGGTGCCTTCAGGCAGGCTCTCCGCCGCCTTGGCGAGGCACCACTCGCTCAGGGAGTCGCGGTTGGCGACCCCGAGCAGCACCGACCAGTCGTCGCGCTCCCCGGGCAGGATCGCGAGCTGGAACCCTTCGCCCTTGAACCCTTGCGCCTTCGCCGCCTGCCGGACGCGCTCCGGCTGGGCTTTGAGCCAGTCGTCGAAGCTCTTCTTGTCGGTGAGGTGGAGCGGAGTGGCGGCCTGCCCGCGATCGGGCTGGAGGAGCGAAGCGAGGTCGGTCATCCGCCCCGATTAGCCGTTCAGCGGCACTCCGAACAGGTCGTGCTCGTCGGCGTCCTCGACGAGGACCTTCACGATGTCGCCCTGCTTGAGGGCGCCGGCGTCGCGAAGGTGGACTTCGCCGTCGATCTCGGGAGCGTCGGCCTTGGAGCGGCCGGTCGCGCCGCCCTCGTCACCGACGACATCGATGATCACGTCGATCTCGCGGCCGACCTTGGCCTGGAGCTTGGCGGCCGAGATTGCGGCGCTCTTCGCCATGAAGCGGGCGTAACGCTCGTGCTTCACTTCTTCCGGCACTGCGCCTGGCAGGACATTGGCCGCCGCGCCCTCGACCGGCTCGAACGGGAAGGCGCCGACTCGGTCAAGTTGCGCCTCGTCCAGCCAATCGAGCAGATACTGGAAATCCTCCTCGGTCTCGCCGGGGAAGCCGGTGATGAAGGTCGATCGGATGGCGATGTCCGGGCAGATTGCGCGCCACGAGCGGATCCGTTCGAGCACCTTCGCCTCGTTGGCGGGCCGACGCATCGCCTTGAGGACGTTGCGGCTGGCATGCTGGAACGGGATGTCGAGATAGGGGAGGACCAAGCCCTCGGCCATCAGCGGGATGACCTGGTCGACGTGGGGATAGGGATAAACATAGTGGAGCCGCACCCAGGGAGCGATCTTGCCCAGCTCGCGGGCAAGGTCGGTCATGTGGGCACGCGCCTCGCCGCCCTTCCACGGCCAGCTCTGGTGCTTGAGGTCGACGCCGTAGGCCGACGTGTCCTGGCTGATCACCAGAAGCTCGCTGGTGCCGGCGGCGACGAGCTTCTCAGCCTCGCGGAGGATCGCGTCGGGGCGGCGGCTCACCAGGTCGCCGCGAAGGCTCGGGATGATGCAGAAGGCGCAGCGGTGGTTGCAGCCCTCGGAAATCTTCAGATAGCTGTAGTGGCGCGGCGTGAGCTTGAGGCCCGCGTCCGGAACCAGATTGAGGAAGGCGTCCGGCGGCACCGGCGCCGCCTCGTGCACCGCTCCGACCACTTCCTCATATTGATGGGCGCCGGTCACCGCGAGCACGTTGGGGAACTTGGCGCGGATCATCTCCGCTTCCTTGCCCATGCAGCCGGTGACGATGACCCGGCCATTCTCGGCGATGGCCTCGCCGATCGCCTCGAGGCTCTCTTCCTTGGCGGAATCGAGGAAGCCGCAGGTGTTGACCAGGACGACGTCGGCGCCGGCATAGTCCGCGGACATGGCGTAGCCGTCCGAGCGGAGCTTGGTGAGGATGCGTTCGGAATCGACAAGGTTCTTGGGACAGCCAAGCGAAACCATGCCGATTTTCGGCGGAGAAGGGAGCACGCGTGCCATGAAGGCGCGCGACATAGGGCCCGCCGCTCGAAATTACCAGAGCGTGGAACCACCCTCGGTCATATCCGCGAGCGCGGGAATCCAGCTTGTTTTCAGTGCCATAGGAAAAGGGGAAGCTGATCCTCGCTTTCGTGAGGATGACGGAAAGGGCAGGGGCCGCCGGCCCCGCCTGGTCCCCGAACCCGCGGAATGGACGCGCACGGCCGATCTGCTAAGCCCGGGTGAAACAAGAACAAGAAAGGATAACGCTTGAATCAGTCGCCCTCCGCGCCCTTCCTCGACGAACTCGCCGACCGCTTCGACCGCTCGATCGGCAACCTGCGCGACTCGCTGCGCAACTTCATCCATCACGGGACGAGGCCGGACCAGGAATGGCGCGCATCCGGCGCCTTCACTTACCCTGAGCTGCGAATCCATTATCGCGGCGATTCCGCCAAGTCGAAGACCGGGCGTGCCTGGGGACGGCTTGGTGATGCGGGCACCTACGCGATCAGCGTCACCCAGCCGGCACTGTTTCGCGACTATCTCGCCGAGCAGCTCGACTTCCTTCTGAGCAATTACGACATCGAGGTCGAGATCGGCCAAAGCCGCCAGGAGATTCCGTTCGCTTACGTTCTCGGCGAAGGGGTCGACGTCGCGGACGTCATGGTCTCCGACCTCGTCCGAAGCTTCCCGGCGCCTGACCTCGCCCATATCGGCGACGAGGTCGCGGACGGCGTGTGGATCCCGAATGGCGACGCGCACCATCCGCTGGCGCTCTTCGACGCCCTGCGGACGGACTTCAGCCTCGCGCGGCTTCGCCACTATACCGGCACCAGCCCGGAGCATTTCCAGCGCTTCATCCTGTTCACCAACTACCAGCGCTACGTCGACCATTTCATCCGCTGGGGCGTCGGCCAGGTCCAGGACCCGGACAGCCGATTCACCGCGCTCGCGGGCGCCGGCGGGATGATGGTCACTTCGGAATATGGAGATGCCGAGGCCGCGGTCGCCGACAGCACGTTCAAGCGGTTCCAGATGCCGGCTTATCACCTCGTGGCCGAGGGCGGCACCGGGATCACTCTGGTCAATATCGGAGTCGGTCCCGCCAACGCCAAGACGATCACCGATCACCTCGCCGTTCTTCGTCCCGAGGCGTGGATGATGATCGGCCATTGCGGCGGCCTTCGCGGCTCGCAGAAGATCGGCGACTATGTCCTTGCTCACGCTTATCTGCGCGACGACCACATCCTCGACGCGGTGCTTCCAGCGGCGGTCCCGATCCCGCCGATCGCCGAGGTCCAGCAGGCGCTCCAGCATGCGGCGCTGATGATCTCGGGCGAGGACGAGGAGGCGCTCAAGGAGCGATTGCGCACCGGCACCGTCGTGACCACCGACGACCGCAACTGGGAGCTTCGCTATTCATCCTCGGCGCTTCTGTTCAACCAGAGCAGGGCAGTGGCGATCGACATGGAAAGCGCGACCATCGCCGCCCAGGGCTACCGCTTCAGGGTTCCCTACGGCACCTTGCTGTGCATTTCGGACAAGCCGCTCCACGGCGAGATCAAGCTACCGGGACAGGCCAACCGCTTCTACGAGCGGGCGATCGAGGAGCATGTGAAGATCGCCATCTTGGCCTGCGACCTGATGCGCCAGAACAGCAGGCGCCTCCACAGCCGCAAGCTTCGCGCCTTCAACGAGCCTGCCTTCCGCTAGGACTGACGGGCGGGAACGACGGCCGGCTCCTTGTCGGCTTCGTGGAAGCAGGTGGGCACGATCTCGACGATGGTGTCACCCGGGTGAAGCGCTTTGGCGCCTTCCTCCCAGAAGCCGATGGGCTGCCCGTCGCGGACGATGCGGACCCCGAGGCCGGGTTTGAGGTCGGCAAGCGGTCGCCCGACTTCGCCGTCGCGCACGGGACGTTCGATGAGCTGGACCCGTCCGGACATGCTCGCCAGGTCCGCGATATAGTCGTGGACGACGGGCCCATCGGCCGAACCCGCCAGCAACAGGCCGGCGAAGCTCACCGGGTTGACCACCGTCGTCGCGCCGGCCTGGCGGGCGAGAAGCTCGTTGTCCGTATTGCGCACCTTAACCGTGATCTTGAGGTTCGGCGCGATATGGCGAGCGGTCAGGGTCACGAGGATCGACGTGTCGTCGCTTCCCGCCGACACGATCAGCGCCTTGGCTTCCTCGATCCGTACGGCGAGCAGGGTCTTGTCGCGAGTCGCGTCGGCGGCGAGCACCGCGCAGCCAAGCTCCTCGGCATCGCGGATTGCGTCCTCCTCGCAATCGATGACGACGATCCGCCGGGGGTCGGTTCCGCGCGCGATGAGTTCCTTCACCGCCTCGGTGCCGCTGACACCATAGCCGACCACCACGACATGGTCCTTAAGGGCGTTCTGAATCCGCTCCATGAGCCATTTGCTCCAAACCCGTTTGATGACGAATGTGTAGGCGGTGCCCGCCAGGATCAGGATGAAGAAGATCCTGATCGGAGTGACGATCAGCGCGTCGAACAGCCGCGCCTGGTCGGTTACCGGAACGACGTCGCCATAGCCCGTCGTCGTCGCGCTGATCATCGTGAAATAGATGATGTCGCTGAAGCTGACGTGGCCGTCGTAATTGTCGCGCAAGCTGTCGCGCTCGATCCAGTGGAAGCCGATGATGAAGGCGAGCAGGGCCAGCATCAGTGCGACCCGGATCGCGAACTGCGTCCAGGGGCCGAGCGACGAGTTCCGCCGCAGCGTCATGTGCCGCAGGTCCTGGCCCCGGCGACGGAGCATCAGTCGTAGAGGCTCCCGAGCGCCGCCAGCGACGGTTCGTGGGTCAGGTCGAGATGGAGCGGCGAAACCGCGATATATCCATCGGCGACCGCCTCGAGGTCGCTCTGGTGGCCGGGCGTCTGCTCCATGGGTGCAAGGCCGAACCAGTAATAGCGGTAGCCGCGCGGGTCCTGCCGCTCGACGATTCGAAGGCGCCCGTAATCGCGGAAGCCCTGGCGGACGACACGGACTCCGCGCACCTTTTCGGACGGCAAGGCCGGAAAGTTGACGTTGATGAGCGTGCGGTGGTCCATCGGCCGGCCGATGATCGGGCGAAGCACGCGGTCGGCCCAGGCTTCTGCGGCGCCGAACGGCACGCTGTCGCCCAGACCCTCGCGCGAATAGCCTTGGCTAAGGGCGATCGACGGGATGCCCGCAAGCGCGCCCTCCATCGCCGCCGAGACCGTGCCCGAATAGGTGACGTCCTCGCCCAGGTTGGCGCCGCGGTTGACCCCGGACAGGATGAGGTCGGGGCGGTCGTCCTTCATGATGTGGGCGATCGCCATCATCACCGAATCGGTCGGAGTGCCGGTAACGCAGAAGCGCCGTTCACCCAGCTTTCGGACTCGAACCGGCACCGTGAGCGTCAGCGAATGCCCGGCGCCCGATTGCTCCTCGGCAGGAGCGATTACCCAGATGTCATCGGAAAATTGAGCGGCGATCCGCTCCAGCACTGCAAGGCCCGGCGCGTTCACGCCGTCGTCGTTGGTGAGCAGGATACGCATCGTCCCGTGGCTATGGCCGGTCGCCGCATCCAGGGCAACCGCGGCAACCATGCGAGGCCTCGCGGCGTTCGTCTTCAAAATTCAGGAGGAGAACAGATGCGAATCCCGCACAACGCCCATGTCCTTGTCGCCGACGGCCAGAAGCTTCTCTTTTTCCGGAACGAGGGCGATGGCGAGTTCCCGAACCTGCAGGTCGAGCGCCATGAACATCATGACGATCGCAAACCGCGGGAGCACGGCACCGATCAGCCGGGGCGCACATTCTCGGGCGCGCAGGGCGGCGACCCGCGCTCCGGCGGTCTTGGAGCAACCGTTGGCGCGGCTCGAAGCGCTTATTCAGAGACCGACTTCCAGCAGCTCGAGGAAGACCGCTTCGCGGCCGAAGCTGCCGACCTGCTGAAGAAGAAGGCGCTCAACCACGAGATCGAGCATCTCATCATCGTCGCCCCACCGAAGACGCTGGGGGAGCTGCGCAAGCACTATCACGCGGAGGTCGAGCAGCGGATTGCCGGCGAGATCCCCAAGGACCTCACCAACATGCCGGTCCCCGAGATCGAAAAGGTGATCCAGCAGTCGTAAAAAAAAGGAGGTCCCGGCAGCACCGGGACCTCCCTTGCTTCGCGAATTGTGAGTGAAGCCTAGGCGACGGCGGCTTCCGGTTCGCGCTTCGCCAGCCGGCGGCGCGCGACCAGGGCTGCCGCAGCCGCACCGAACAGCAGGACCATCGGCGGCGCCGGGACCGGAACGCCACCGGTCGAGGTCGAGGTGGAGCCGCCGCTCGAAGTCGAGGAACTGCTGCTCGAGCTGCTCGACGTCGAGGTCGAGTTTCCGCCGAAGCTCGACGAGCTCGTCGAGGAGCTGGTCGAAACGTTGCCGCTCGATGACGACGAGGTCGACGAGGAGGTCGACGACGACACGTTGCCGCTCGACGAGGAGGTCGAGGACACGCTGCCGGACGAAGTCGAAGTCGAGCTTCCGCCCGTCGAGGTGGACGTCGAGCTGCCACCCGTGGAGGTGGAGCTTCCACCCGTCGACGTCGAGCTTCCGCCGGTGGAGGTCGAGCTTCCGCCGGTGGAGCTTCCACCCGTCGACGTCGAGGTCGAGCCGCCGGTGCTGGTCGAGGACACGATGACGTTGTTGTTGTTGCCGCTTCGCGCGTTGGCGAAGGCGCTCGAGAACAGGCTCGCGGAAAAGAAGCCGTTGGCGAAGGACGACGAATTGTTCTCTGCCGCGACCACCACCGGGACCTGAGCGAAGCCCGAAGACGACGGGATCATCGGCGGCAGGGGCGGCGGCGGTACCGGGATCGGGATCGGCGGGGTCTGCGCGATCGTTCGAGTCGTCACGGCCTGCGCGGGCGCCGCGACACAGGCCGTGCGGCGGACAGTGCGGCGGACGACGCGACGCTGCGCGGCGCGGTGCTGTCCAGTCGCGAGCTTGGTGCGCTGCACGATCGCCGGGCGCTCGGGCGGGTTCTGCTGTACGTGAACCGCGCCGCCGCCGATGATCGCGCCGCCGCAGGTGCAGGCGGCTAGTTTCGCCAGGGCCATCCGAACAGACATAAGTGCCTCTCTTCTCGTCCGACTTCGGGGCTCAAATTGCCCTTCCGTGGTCGTACGAGTTGAGATGCAAATGGCTGCGTAAGTGCAAGCGGATTAACCTTTTTCGGCCGTTCCATGGGCCTTCCGCGGCGAATCCGTCCCACTACCGGACGCTTGCGCAGGCCGGGTGAACGGCCCTCCCGAATGGAATATGGTTGAGGGCGCGTTAGCCAATCCGGTGCGCCGCCCGAGTCGCGCCGGGAGGTGGGAAGAACTTCCCACAATAATGCGACGAATAGATTTTAATCGACATTAGAGTGACTTGTAGCGTCACCCCACTGCGCGTATAGGCGCGCTGGGGTGGGAGGGCAAAAGCCAAAAATAGTCAGCCCCTGCTGCCTCAGGTTCGTAGCGCCGGTCTGTTGACCGGTCGACGAGGAGTGGAGGGGTATGGCTACAGCTCATAGTGACGCGTTTGCGCGATACAGTACGGCTTATCGGCCGACTGCCAACGAAGAATTCATGAACCCGGACCAGCTGGCCTATTTCAGGGCCAAGCTGCTCGCGTGGAAGGACGAGATCCTTCGGGAGTCCGCCGAGACGGTGGCGGAATTGAAGAACGGCCCGATTCAAGAGGCCGATCTCAACGATCGCGCGTCGAGCGAGACGGATTGGGGAATCCATCTCCGCACCCGCGACCGCCAGCGCAAGCTCATCGCCAAGATCGAAAGCGCGCTGCGCCGGATCGAGACCGGCGAATATGGCTTCTGCGAAGTCACCGGCGAGCCGATCTCGCTGGCCCGACTCGAGGCCCGGCCGATCGCGACAATGACGGTCGAGGCGCAGGAGCGCCACGAACGCAACGAACGCGTTTCGCGCGACGACTGATTCGGAAGGGGCCGGGCAACCGGCCCTTTCTTGGTGGGGCGACTCGAGCCCTGACCCTTACCCGTCACCCCCGCCATAGCGGGGGTCCAGCGGCGAGCTGGGTTCCCGCTTCCGCGGGAATGACAGGTTGTGGTGTGGTGCGGCCCTTAGTGGCCGGTCATTTCGTCCCTAAGCCTCAGTTTTTCCTTCTTGAGTCGGGCAAGGGTGGTTTCGTCTGGATGTGGGCGGAGGCTTTCCTCCGTGATGCGCGCGTCGAGGCTGGCATGCTTTGTCATCAAAGCGTCCATATGCGCGTTCTGCATTCCCATCTCCTTTTTCCTCAGTGGGACCCGGGATGATAATGCGCGGGCCCGCCTTCTGTCTCGCACGATCCGACAGAAATGTGTTTAAGTGCGGTGATCCGTTGGCGGCCCATCCGGGCGCTCGGTGAGGCGTGGGAGCGGGGCGATGAACGATCGGGACGAGCCGACTCAGCAGGAGGCCGCTCTTCGGCTGGAGGCGCTGAAGATGGAGCATCGCGATCTCGATGCGGCAATCGAGGCGTTGCGCGCGTCTGTCGCGGCCGACCAGCTCCAGCTTGCGCGCCTGAAGAAGCGCAAGCTTCGGCTGCGCGACGAGATCGCGTTGCTTCAGGACCTGGTGGTTCCGGACATCATCGCTTGATCGGCTTTGTCCCAGCTTGACCCGCAGTCTGGTTAATTTGCCTCTATAGCGGGCTTCGCGCGTTCAGGACCCTATGGCAGCCTCCGAATCCATGACCGAGAATATGCGCCGCACGGAGCTCACGCCGAAGCTCGTCGACTCCCTCTATACCGAGGCGATGGTGCTGGCCGACGAGGCCCGCTCCTATTTCGACATCAACGACGATCCCGGCCGGATCGAGCTCGACCCGCTGACCCGGGTCGGCTTCGCCTGCGAGTCGCTGAAGGTGACGACTCGCCTGATGCACGTCATCGCCTGGCTGCTCACCCAGCGTGCGGTGCGGGCAGGCGAGCTGACTCCGGCGCAAGCGCACACGCCCGACAGGCGCCTCGGCGACGCGCCCAACACCGATCACATCCTGGCGCGCAAGTTTCCGGAGGCGGCGCGAATGCTGATTCGCCAGAGCGAGGAGCTGTTCGAGCGCGTCCGCCGCCTCGATTTTGTCACCGCCGCGCCCGGGCAGGACGGAAGCCCCGCCCGAAGCCTGATGAGCCGCCTCGAACGCTCGATCTGAGCGGCCGCGCCGGGTTCATTTTGCCGCGGCGCGGATGTAGGCCGGGGTCATGGCCCCGTTCGCCTTCATTTATGGCCCCCGCCTCATCGCCGGTCCCGGCCGCTCGGCCGAGCTTGGTGGACTGCTCCCGCCGGGCCGCTGCCTGTTCGTCACCGACTCGACGGTGCGCGAGCTCGGTCTCGCTGATTCGGCGCTCGCTTCGCTCGAAGCGGTGGGAATCGAGCCGGTCATTTTCGACTCGGTCGAGCAGGATCCCTCGCTCGCAACGCTGAATGCCGCTGTCGAGGCGGGGCAGGGCTGCGGATCCGTCGTCGGGTTCGGCGGCGGCAGCCCGATGGATGTCGCCAAGCTCTCCTCCTACCTGATCGCCACCGGCGAGGACGTCGACACCCTGTGGGG
>JAEZHP010000158.1 GCA_023416515.1 Pseudomonadota bacterium
GCCCTGCGCTAGCGCGCGGGCGCCGGCGCCGCCGGCCAGCGACGAGCTTCCGGTGGCAGTTGTGGTCGGCCCGAGAGCGGTCGAGTTAGCGGCGGTTGCTGCGGAGTTGAAGCCGAAGGCAGTGCTCTGGGCGGCGGTCGCGTTGGCGTTTCGGCCCACCGCCGTGGCGTTGGCGGCCGACGCGGTCGAGACATCGCCCACCGCGACGGACGAGATCCCGGTTGCGCCTGAGAGCGTGCCGATCGCGGTCGAGAAGTTCCCGGAGGCGAAGGAGCGCTCGCCGTAGGCGCTGGCAGCCTCTCCTCCTGCGGTCGCGCCGAACCCCGTAGCGGTGGCTGCCGGGCCGCTGGCGACGGCGCCGTTGCCGCTCGCAGTGGAATTCACGCCGGTAGCCGTCGCCGGTGCCCCCGGCGCGTCGCATTCCGTGCTGCCGGCGGCCGCCCCGGCGGTACATTGCGCGCTTGCCGGCGTGGCGAGCAAGACTCCGATCGCGCCGGCGGCGACGCCGGTCAGCATCTTCACGTAACCCATGTCCGTCCTCCCTGGTTTGCAATCGACTGACGCAACACAAAGCAGGAACGTTGGCTTGGGCGGCCCGCTGGCTGACCGGCAACCGACGCGCACCCGGTCCCGGTCTGTGCCGGGGAAGATGAGGCGAGCATACCTCGCCTGGTCAGAAAGGTGGAGTCCGCCAGTTACACTGGCGGAGAAGGCAGGAGGGTAGAAGGATAGGGGCCGCCCGCGATCGGACAGCCCCCTCTTGATCAGGCCTGCGCTTCGGGAGCCTCGGGGGCCTTGTCGAGGTTCGGCTTGCCGCTCTTCTTCTTGCCCTTGGCAGCCTTGGGGGCCGCCGCGATGATCTCGAAGTGCGGGGCATTGTCCTTGATCCGGACCTTGACCTCACCGCCATGGACCAGCTTGCCGAACAACAGCTCCTCGGCGAGCGGCTGCTTGATCTTCTCCTGGACGAGGCGGCCCATCGGCCGAGCGCCGTAGAGCTTGTCGTAGCCGCGGGCGGTGAGCCACTCGCGGGCCTCGTCGTCGAGCTCGATATGGACTCCGCGGTCCGCCAGCTGAAGCTCGAGCTGGAGGATGAACTTGTCCACGACGCGCGAGACCACCTCCGGCGGCAGGTAGCCGAACGGAACGATCGCATCGAGGCGGTTGCGGAACTCCGGAGTGAACATCCGCTTGATCGCTTCCTCGTCCTCGCCCTCTCGGGTCATGGCGCCGAAGCCCACCGCCTCGCGCGCCATGTCGCTGGCGCCCGCATTGGTGGTCATGATCAGGATGACGTTGCGGAAATCGACCGTCTTCCCGTGATGGTCGGTCAGGCGTCCGTTATCCATGATCTGGAGCAGGATGTTGAATAGGTCCGGATGCGCCTTCTCGATCTCGTCGAGGAGAAGCACGCAATGCGGGTTCTGGTCGACCGCGTCGGTCAGGAGGCCGCCCTGGTCGAAGCCGACATAGCCCGGAGGCGCGCCGATAAGGCGGGAGACGCTGTGGCGCTCCATATATTCGGACATGTCGAAGCGCTGGAGCGGGATGCCCATGATCGTCGCCAACTGGCGCGCCACCTCGGTCTTGCCGACGCCGGTGGGGCCGGAGAAGAGGTAGTTGCCGATCGGCTTGTCGGGATCGCGAAGGCCGGCGCGGCTGAGCTTGATCGCTGAGCTCAGCACCTCGATCGCCTTGTCCTGGCCGAACACGACGCGCTTGAGGTCGCGATCGAGATCCTGGAGCACGGCCTTGTCGTCGGCGCTGACTGACTTCGGCGGGATGCGCGCGATCGTGGCGATGACCGCCTCGATCTCCTTTGTGGTGATCGTCTTCTTTCGCTTGGACGGCGGCACCAGCATCTGCATCGCACCGACCTCGTCGATCACGTCGATCGCCTTGTCCGGAAGCTTGCGGTCGTTGATGTAGCGCGCCGACAGCTCGACCGCCGACTTGATAGCATCGGGCGTGTACTTGACGCTGTGATGCTCCTCGAACGCCGAGCGAAGGCCGGCGAGGATCTTCACGGTGTCCTCGATAGTCGGCTCGTTCACGTCGATCTTCTGGAAGCGCCGAAGCAGCGCCCGATCCTTCTCGAAGTGGTTGCGGAACTCCTTGTAGGTGGTCGAGCCGATGCAGCGGATCGTACCGCCCGAGAGCGCCGGCTTGAGCAGGTTCGACGCATCCATCGCGCCGCCGCTGGTCGCCCCGGCGCCGATCACCGTGTGGATCTCGTCGATGAACAGGATCGCGTCGGGGAGTTTCTCGAGCTCGTTGACGACGGCCTTCAGCCGCTCCTCGAAGTCGCCACGGTAGCGCGTGCCGGCGAGCAGCGCGCCCATGTCGAGCGAGTAGATCACCGCCGGCTTCAGCACGTCGGGAACGTCGCCCTCGATGATTTTGCGCGCGAGGCCTTCGGCGATCGCGGTCTTGCCGACGCCGGGATCGCCCACATAGAGCGGGTTGTTCTTCGAGCGGCGGCACAGGATCTGGACGGTGCGGTCGACCTCCGGTCCGCGGCCGATCAGCGGATCGACGCGGCCGGACTGGGCTTTCTCGTTGAGGTTCACCGTGAACTGCTTGAGCGCGGACTCGCTCTTCTTGGATTTCTCTTCCTGCTTGGGCTCATCCGCGCCCTTCACCTCGGCAGGCTGAGAGGCGATCGCCTCGCCCTTGCCCACTCCGTGGGAGATGTAGGTGACCGCGTCGAGGCGGCTCATGTCCTGCTGCTGCAGGAAATAAACGGCATAGCTCTCGCGCTCGGAGAAGAGCGCGACAAGAACATTAGCGCCCGTCACCTCGTCGCGGCCCGAGGACTGGACGTGGAGGATGGCGCGCTGGACCACGCGCTGAAATCCGCTGGTCGGGGTGGGATCGGTTTCCCCCTCGACCTTCAATGCTTCGAGCTCGTTGTCGAGATAGTGGCGGACGGCGTCCTTGAGCTCGTCATTGTTGACCCCGCACGCCTGCATGACTCGGCTCGCATGGGCGTCGTCGATCAGCGCGAGGAGAAGATGCTCGAGAGTCGCATATTCGTGGCGCCGGCTGCTGGCCGCAGCGAGCGCATTGTGCAGCGTCTGCTCGAGTTCGCGGGCGAAAGATGGCATTCAAATCACTCCTACCGGCCCGGGAGGAGGATCTCTCGCGGGCCTCTTGGCCTCAATGTCTGCCTTCCAACGCCCCGCATCAAGGCCGGGGCCCAAGAAAGCTGGGGAAGAGCCCTTGGAGCGACTCCGCCTTATTTCTTGAATAGACTCTCGGCAGTTGCGCGGAAGTTAACCGCGTTCTGAAGTTTTGCCTTAACCCGCTCAATTTCGCCTTGGAGAACGGCGATGCGGCCTTCGAGCTCCTCGACCGACAGCGGATCGAGGTCCTGCCTGGTCAGCTGGGTGAGGGGGTCGTCCGGCTTGTTCGGAAAAAGCTCGTCGAGGTCCATGCGCTCAGCGTTGACCGGTCCGCGTTCCAAGTCAATAAGTTGCCGCGTCATTCGGCGAGCGGGGGCGGCGATGCCGAGTCTTCCAAGTGAAATGAATGCTATCGACCCCGCCGGGCACGGCGGGCCGGAGGTTCTCGACCTGGTCCGCCGGCCGCTGCCGGAGCCGGGGCCAGGCGAGGTTCTGATCCGAGTGGAGGCGGCGGGAGTGAACCGGCCCGACGTCCTTCAACGGCGCGGCCTTTATCCGCCGCCGCCCGGAGCCTCGTCCGTTCCGGGCCTCGAAGTCGCCGGGACCATCGCTGCTCTCGGCAAGGGTGTGACGACCCTCGAGATTGGCGAGCCGGTCTGCGCCTTGCTCGCGGGCGGGGGCTATGCGGAATATGCCGTCGCACCGGCCGGCCCGTGCCTGCCGGTGCCCGCCTCGTTGACCATGGTCGAGGCGGCGGCGATGCCGGAAACCTTGTTCACCGTGTGGACTAACCTGTTCGAGCGCGCCTACGCCCGCGACGGCGAGACGGTACTGGTTCATGGCGGCACGAGCGGTATCGGCACGATGGCGATCGCGCTCTCGAAATTGTTCGGTCTCAAGATCCTGGTCACTTGCGGAAGCGACGAGAAATGCAGCCGCGCCGAGGCTCTGGGGGCGGACGGCGCGATCAATTATCGCGAGCAAGACTTCGCCGAGGCGGTGAAGGATTTCACCGGTGGCCGCGGTGTCGACATCGTCCTCGACATGGTGGGTGGAGACTATTTCCCGCGCAACCTTGCCTGCCTCGCCGACGACGGCCGCCATGTGTCGATCGCCGTCCAACGCGGGCCCGAGGCCGACCTCAACTTGTTCGACATCATGCGCCGCCGGCTCACCATCACCGGCTCGACCCTCCGCCCGCGTTCCGCAGAGTTCAAGTCGCTGGTGGCGCAGGAATTGCGCTCTTCGGTGTGGCCGCATGTCGAGGCGGGAGAGCTAAAACCGGTAGTCGACACGACCTTTCCTCTGGAAGACGCGTCTTCCGCACACAAACATATGGAATCGGGCAATCATATCGGTAAGATCGTCCTGACCATCTGAGTTGTTTCTTGTTGGGGGAGGCAAGATGACGTTTCTCAAGAACCTTCCGATTTCGTGGGTTCTGGCTTCGTTATTGGCGGCCGGCGTCATCACCAGTGGGTTGCTTACGAACCGCCCGTTGCAGGGCTACTCCATGTATCAGATCGAGGAGATCGGGACTCTCCCCGATACTCCGGCGCTCGCGGACGTTCGGCGCTATACCGAGATCGGCGCAGGGGAAATTCCGCATCTGCGGGGCGCCAGAGACGATGTCGATCCAAGCCTGCAGCCGCTGAAACTGGGTTGGATCTATCGGGAAAGCGGGATTTTGGGCCTTCCTTACTGGGCCGAGAACGTATCCACGCTACCGAGCCTCTACATCGACCATGGCGATGGCTACCGCTACGCCGGCGTCGGCCCACGCCAGGTGCCGTTGCTTGAGGAGAAAGCCGGGCGACCGGTGCTCCGCGACTACGAATTCCATTGGTACCGCCACGTCTGGGGCTGGCTGTTCCCGCTTTCCCTTGCCTTGCTGATCATGCTCTGGCGAAAGGAAGCGCTCGCGAGGGAAGAGGCCGCGTGGACCGCGGACCCTGAAGCGGAGACAGCCTGAAGGCGTTGCGCGACCCAAATCGGGGATTTGAAGCCGCATCCATAAGTTCCCTTTGTCGGCAGATGCTGTGCGTTGGTTTGACGCCGGCAGTGCTGTGCCTGCACCGAGGAGAGGGTGTGGGAGATGACGATGGACAAGCTGACGCTTCACGAATTCGCCCTTTCGGGGAATTGCTACAAGATCCGGCTGACAGCCGCGCTGCTCGGTGTCCCCCTGAAGCGGCGCCAGTACGATATCCTCAAGGGCGAGACGCGGACTCCCGACTTCCTCGCCAGGATCAACTCCAACGGCCGAATTCCGGTGCTTCAGATCGGCGATCTTTTTCTGCCCGAGAGCAACGCGGGGAGCTACTACCTGGCGGACGGATCGCACCTGGTTCCAGTCAACCCCTTCCTCCGCGCGGACATGCTGCGTTGGATGTTCTGGGAGCAATATAATCACGAGCCAAACGTTGCGACGGTGCGCTTTTGGCTCGCCTTCGTCGGAGAGGCCAGGCTGACGCAGCAACAGCGCGAGCAGTTGCCCGCCAGACGCGCCTCAGGGGAGGCGGCGCTGCGGCTGATGGACGAGCATCTCGAGAGACGCGAATGGTTCGTTGGCGGCGCGCTCAGCCTCGCCGACATCGCCCTCTACGCCTACACTCATGTCGCCGAGGAGGGCGGCTTCTCTCTTGGCGATTATCCGGCCATGAAGGCCTGGCTCGCACGGGTGGCATCGCGGCCGGGCTACATCCCGATCGACGCCTGACAAAAAGAAGGGGTGGAGAAGCGGCCGCTAGGCTTTGCCTCTCCACCCCATGAGTGGACCAAGTGAATGCCATGTTAGTCGCATGGCCCGTGCCAGTTCGCGGAAGGCGCAGAATCGCGCCGTTTCGATGGTGAAGCGGCCTTAACCAACATGGGTTGGTGTAAGGCGTCCCGACAGTTTCGGCGGCCTTTCAAGCCCATTCATCCGGCGTTCAGTCGACGTGCGACTACATCTGTAGTCCAAGGAGGGCCGGGGTGGAACGGATCAGCGAAGCCGAGCATGCGGTGATGGAGGTGCTGTGGGACGAGAGCCCGCTCACTGCCGCCGAGGTTGCGAGCCGCGTTCCCACGGAGCGCAAGTGGAGCGACCGAACGGTCAAGACCCTGCTCGCGCGGCTCCTCGCCAAGGGCGTGCTCGCCCATGAGGAGGACGGCCGTCGCTACCTCTACCGGCCCGCCGTGGCCAAGGATGACTATGTCGCGCAGGAATCCTCGCGCCTGATCGACCGACTGTTCGGGGGCCGGGTGACCCCGCTCGTCGCGCATCTCGCGGAGCGGGACAGGCTCAGTGATCGCGACATGGCGGAGATCGAGGCACTGCTCAAGGCGCTCAAGCCATGATCGCGTGGTTCGCCGGCAACATGGTCTGGGCGAGCGCGGCGATGCTGGTCGTGCTCACGATCCGACGCCCGGTGGCAACCACTCTCGGCGCCGGCGCCGCCTATGCTTTGTGGCTGGTGCCTGCGCTTCGCCTGGTGGCGCCGCCGGCCGATTGGTTCGCCAGCGCGCTTCCGCCGCTTTCCCCCATCATCCTCTCGGTCGGCACCGTGGAACACCGGGTGGCCACTGCCGCCGCCGCGGTGCCTTGGCTGGACCTGCTCTCCGGTCTGTGGCTCGTGGGCGCGCTGCTGTTCCTCGCCTACCAGGCCGTGTGCTACCGGCTGTTCCTGCGCCGGCTGAGCATGTCGCTCGCCAGCGCCGGAAGCCATGAAGGCGTGCCGTTGATCACAAGCGCCGCCGTCGAAGGACCGCTCGCGCTGGGCCTGCTCGACCGCCGGATCGTCGTTCCCGCCGATTTCGAGCAGCGCTACTCGCCTGCAGAGCGCCGCCTGGCTCTCGACCATGAGCGCCACCATCATGGCCGCGGCGACATCCTGGCCAATCATGTCGCCTTGCTCGTGCTCGCGTTGAACTGGTTCAACCCGATCGCCTGGGTCGCCTTCCGCGCCTTCCGCGCCGACCAGGAGCTGTCCTGCGACGCCGCCATTGCAGCTGCCCAACCACCTGAAATTCGCCGCGATTATGCCAGCGCCCTCGTCAAGTCGGCGAGTAAGCCGGGGCTCATCGCGGCATGTCCGCTCAATCATGCCGATCAACTCAAACGGAGACTGAAGATGCTGAAGCACCATCGAAAGGATCGCACTCGCGCCTGGGCCGGCGCAGCCGTCACCACCGCACTCATGGCAGCCAGCATGGCGTTCGGAGCGCCCGGCCTGGCTCAGGACAAGGGCGAGCAGAAGCAGGAGCAGCGGATCATCATCATGGAGCATCGGGACGGCGCGCCGGCCGCCGAAGGCGCCGAGCGCCGCGAGCGCCGCGAATTCTCCGTCCGCCGCGACCGTGACGGCAACGTCACCCGCCATGTCCTCGATCCTGAAGTCGAAGCCCGTATCGAGCGCTGCCGCCAGGGCGACAACCTCCTCAACGTCAACGAGGGCGAAGGCAACCAGCGGACCCGGATCCTCCTTTGCGCTCAGGGCGAAGGCAGTGCCGGGAACCGCGTCGAAGCGCTTCAGCGCGCCCGCGAGAGGATTGCCTCGGAAGATCATCTCAGCGCGGAGGCCAAGCAGCGCGTGCTGGCCCAGATCGACCAGGCCATCGCGAGGGCGCGCACGGGCAACTGATCGAAATCCTCCCTGTCGCGGCAGGCGATGGGGAAGGGGCCGTTCGCGAAGCGAATGGTGGAGGGGCTGTTCGAATCTCGCGCCAAGCCCCTCCACCGCCTACGGCGGTCTCCCTCCCCTTGCTCCGCCTCACAGGGAGGAACTGATCTTCCCTTTCGCCCCCTGAACCGCCACATCGCGGGGGTGAGTGGAGCATTTGAACAGGTCGCGCCGGGCGTTCGCCGACTCCTCGCGCCCAATCCGTCCGCCTTCACCTTTACCGGCACCCAGACCTATGTGGTGGGGGAGGGAAAGGTCGCGGTGATCGACCCTGGGCCGGACGACCCGACGCACATCGAGGCGCTGACGAGCGCTTTGCGCGGCGAGCGAGTTACCGCGATCCTCGTCACCCACACGCACCGCGACCATAGCCCGGCGAGCCGCCCGCTCGGCGCGGCGACCGGGGCTCCGATCGTCGGCTGCGCCCCGCTCGCGATCCCCGATGACGGCCCGCGCGCCGACGCCAGCTTCGATTTCGACTATGTGCCCGATCGGATCCTCGCAGACGGGGAGAGCGTGAGCGGCGACGGCTGGACTTTGGAGGCTGTGGCGACTCCCGGCCACACGTCCAACCATCTCTGCTTTGCCCTTAAGGAGCAGGGGGCTCTCTTCTCGGGCGACCATGTCATGGGCTGGTCGACCACGATCGTCTCGCCTCCGGACGGCGACATGGCGGCCTACATGGCCAGCCTCGACAAGCTGCTCGCCCGCGACGACGCGGTCTATTACCCGACCCACGGGCCGGTGATCATCGATCCCAAGGGCCACGTCAGGGCGCTCATCGCTCACCGGCGCGGCCGCGAGGCTCAGATCCTCGCACAACTCGAGGGGGGGCAGGGGGACATCGCCGCGATGGTGCCGACGCTCTATGCGGACACCGACCCGCAGCTTTTCCCCGCTGCGGCGCGTTCGGTTCTCGCCCACCTTATCGATCTCGAAAGCCGCGGGCGCGTGCGCTGCGACGGCGACATCTGGAGCCTCGCAGAGTGAGACGCAGCCGCCTCGCCCTCATCCTTATTCCGCTGTCGGTGATCGCGCTGGTGATCGCGGGCATCCTGGCAATGCGTTGGGTCGACACCTGGTTCGAAGGGCCGAAGCCGGAGAGCATCGCCCAGGCGAGCCTTCAGTCGATGCGCGAGCAATCGCGGCTCAACGTCTTCGCCGCGCGCTACGTCGCCGTGGTCACGTCGACCCAGGAGCGCTTGGGCGGGATCGTCCGCGCGCAGAAGACGATGATCATGCCTGGTGACGTCCGTTACGAGGTCAACCTCGCCAATCTCGGCGAGGACGACGTCAGGTGGGACGAGGGCAGCAACACGCTTCACGTCACGCTGCCGCCGATCGAAGTGTCCCAGCCGCAGATCGATATCAACGCGGTCCAGGAATATTCGGGCGGCGGCCTCCTGATGCGGCTCACCGACGCGGAGACGGCGCTCGACCATGCCAACCGTGAGCAGGGCCAGCGTTCGATCATCGAGCAGGCGCGCCAGCCGATGCCGATGCGGCTCGCCCGGGACTCCGCAAAGCGCGCGGTCGCCCGAAGCTTCGCGCTGCCGCTTCGAGCGGCGGGCATCGAGGCCAATGTCGCGGTCCGCTTCGCCGATGAGCCGCAGGAGGGGGAGCGCGAATATATGGACTATTCGCGCCGCATCGACGACGTGCTCGCGGACCCCACCGACAGTCAGCGGCGACAGCAGAAATAGCCTCGTCCGTCATTCCCCGCTTTCGCGGGAGGGCAGGGTGGAGTGCCTACAAACCGCAGCGGACAATCGCTATATTTCGGGTTGAGCAAGGGGATTTCATGTGACCGCACTTCGACCGAACCTCACTGGCCTCGACCTGCGCGCCGAGATCGACCGGCTCCGCAAGGAGCGCAACGCGGTCATCCTTGCCCATTATTACCAGAAGCCGGAGATCCAGGACCTCGCCGATTTCGTCGGCGACAGCCTCGACCTGTCACGCAAGGCGGCATCTACCGACGCGGACGTGATCGCCTTCTGCGGAGTCCGCTTCATGGCCGAGACCGCAAAGATCCTGAGCCCCGACAAGACCGTCATCCTGCCCGACATGGATGCCGGTTGCAGCCTCGAGGACAGCTGCCCGCCCGACCAGTTCAAAGCGTTCCGCGAGGCCCATCCGGACCATATCGCGCTCACCTACATAAACTGCTCGACCGAGGTGAAAGCGCTCAGCGACATCATCGTCACGAGCTCGTCCGCCGATATCATTCTCAAGCAGATTCCGCTGGACCAGAAGATCATCTTCGGCCCCGACCGCAATCTCGGCGGCTATCTCGCCCGCAAGACCGGCCGCGACATGCTGCTGTGGCCGGGCGTGTGCATCGTCCACGAGGCGTTCAGCGAAACCGAGCTTCTGAAGCTGAAGGCGCAGCATCCCGGGGCGCCGGTGCTCGCCCACCCGGAATGCCCGCCGCACATCCTCGACCATGCCGATCATGTCGGCTCGACGCGGGCGATCCTCGAATATGCGCTCGCCTCGGAGAGCGACGTGATGATCGTCGCGACCGAGCCGCACATCATCCACCAGATGGAGAAGGCGGCACCCCACAAGCACTTCATCGGGGCGCCGGGTGCGGACGGGAACTGCAACTGCAACATGTGCCCGTACATGGCGCTCAACACGCTCGAAAAACTCTATGTGGCGCTCGACACGCTTCAGCCGCGCATCGAGATCGACGAGGACTTGCGCGTCGCGGCGAGGAAGCCACTCGACCGGATGCTGGAAATGGCCGGCTCCACGGTCGGCAAGGGCGATGTCGGCCGGCCGGTGATTTCGGGGAGCTGACAGCCCGGGAGGAGACCATGCCCAGGGACGCGGTGCCGATGATCAATGTGCCCGACGTCGCGGCGACGGCCGTCTGGTACCAGGGCATTGGCTTCGAACTGCTCGACAGCTCTGAGGATGAAGGCCGGGTCACCTGGGCGATGATGCGCTTCGGCGAAGGCGAGGTGATGTTCAACGCCGGCGGCCGGGCGAGCGCTTCCCCGCGCCGCGATGTCGACCTTTTCTGCTACGTCAGCGACGTCGACGCCTGGTTCGGCGAGGTCGCCGACGTGGGAGAGCTCGTCGAGGGAATCCACGACACCTTCTACGGCCTGCGCGAATTCACGATCCGCGACTGTAACCGCTTCTGGGTCACCTTCGCCGCTCCGGTGAAGCGAGGCTGATCGGTCTCCTCACAGTCCTTCCGCTTTCGCGGGAATGACATGGCCGGGCAGTGTGGCTAATCGCCCCTAATGCCATTTGCTCTCGACCACTTCGATCTCGACACCTTTGTCCGCGCGACCCTTGCCGAGGATCTCGGCGAACGGGGGGACATAACCTGCGCGGCGGTGATTCCGGAGGACGCTGTATTCTCCGGCGTGATGCAGAGCCGCGACGCGATTACGGTCGCCGGCCTGCCGGTCGCCGAAGCTTTCTTCCGGAAGCTGGATCCGGGCGTGGAGGTCGGCATGCTCGTGGAGGATGGCGAGGCGGTCCACCCGGGGGCAATACTCATGCACATCAAGGGCCAGGCCCGCGCCTTGCTCACAGCCGAGCGGAGCGCGCTCAACACGGTTCAGCACCTCAGCGGAATCGCCACCATGACCCGCCGCTATGTCGAGGCGATCGCCGGTACCGGCGCGACCTTGCTCGACACCCGCAAGACGCTGCCCGGTTTGCGCATGCTCGAGAAGTACGCGACCCGCATGGGGGGCGCGACCAACCACCGAATGGGCCTGTGGGACTCAGCGATGATCAAGGACAACCATGTCGCGGTCGCCGGGTCGGTCGGCGAGGCGGTGCGCCGCGCTGTGGCCGCCGGCATCAAGCGGATCATCGTAGAGGTCGACAGGCTCGAGCAGATTGCTCCCGCGCTCGACGCCGGCGCGACCCATCTCCTGCTCGACAATATGGCGCCGGATATCCTTCGTCAGGCGGTGGCGCTGGTCGCGGGACGGGTGCCGACCGAGGCGAGCGGCGGAATCAGCCTCGATACGATCCGCGCCAAGGCGGAGACCGGGGTTACCTACGTCTCGGTCGGCCGGATCACCCAGTCCGCCCCGGCCGCCGACATAGGCCTCGACTTCAACCCGGCTTGATCGCTAGTCTCGCCCCTCAGGTTCAAGGAGGGGCGAATGCGACCGGCATCCATCATTCAGTTCGAGCGGCTCTATCTCGCTTCGCTCGCGGTCGTGATCATCCAGTCCGTCGCTGCCTATTTCCTGATGCGGGAGACGTTCGGCCGACTTCCCGCCGGAGCTGACGTTCCCGGTGCGGGCGGCATGTTTAGCGGGATATTAATCGGCTCGATCATTTTCGGCCTGCTGCTGTCGGTCGGCATTCCGCTGCTTCTGATGTGGCTGGCCTCGCGAAAGCGGGTCGAGGTGGCCAAATGGCTGCTTCTCGTCGTGTCCGTTTTGTCGGTGCTCGGCTTCCTGGCCAATCTCGTTATGCTGGTCGTGATGCCGGGGCAGGTCGCGCAGGATATTGCAGACTTCGCCGAGTGGCAGGCCGGTCTCGTCGCCATCGACGGAGTCAGCGAGGCGCTTGGAGTGGCCGCGTTGGTTTTCCTCTTCCGGCGCGACTCGACGGAGTGGTTCCGGACCGGCGCGCCGGACGTCAACGCGGACGTGTTCCGCTAGGAGGAGGGGAAGCCCGCCCCGCCCTCCGGGTGGTGCCGGTCGAGATGCCGCTTCAACAGGCGCAGGTTGCGGGTGTTGGAGCGGAAGAAATAGTCGGCGACCCAGCCCACGACGGGCACGGTTCCGAGCAGCATGTCGAAGCCGATATTGCCGGCCATTCGAGCAAGCGTCCATTTGGAGACGCCCAGATTGCGCGCCTCCCAGGCGAGCCAGGTCCCCATCGCCGCGGCCACGACGCTGCCGCCGACCGGCACCACGTCCAGCATCACATCGAGGCCAAGCCGCTTGCTGGTGCCGGGGATGCGCACCGCGCTTTCCAGCAGATGCTCCATGCGAAGGAGGCGGCGGCGGACGTTTTCAGGCCGGCGGCGTTCGTAGGGAGAGAGGTCGCTGGTGTCGGTTGCCATGCCTAGTCCCTTGACTGGATGAGCTCGAACGGCGGGTGCCGGGCGAACATGTTGGTGCGAAAACCGGTGAGGCGCTGAGTGCGCAACGACCAACGCACCGGATTGGCGATCGGGATGAATACGGTGGCGTTGGTAAGCGTCTGGTCCGCCTGGATGAGCAGGGCGCGGCGTTCCGCGGGGTCGGCCGTGTTGCGGGCGGCCTCGAGCACCGGGGTCACCTCTTCGTCGCACACCGGGCTCGCGTGGCACATGAACGACCGCAGATACCAGGTGGCGAGCTGCGCCGGGGCGACCTCGTCGATCACGCGAAGCTCGGCCGGCGCATTGGCGGCAACCCGCTCCACCTCCACCCCGATCAGTCGCCAGTCGCGGCGCAGATGGGCAAAGAGGATCCGGTAGCCCGGCCGGTCCGGCATCGCGACGCGCAGACGCAGCGGTAAACCGGGCTCCAGCTTGGCGATCGCGAGGGCGGCGAGCTCGCGGCGTTGCGGAAAGGCGAGGTTCTCCCAATCTGCCGCGGCAGGGGCGGGCACGTCGTCGAGGCCGGTCGGGAGGAGGCCGGTCCGAGGGCGCCAGTCGGGAACTTGGAAGCGCTCCAGGATCGCGGCGCGATCGATCGCCATGCTGAGGGCGCGCCGCACCGCCGGATCGGAGAGGGCCCCCTGCGCGCTTTGAAAGGCCAGGCCGAACAGTCCCAGCGTCGGGTCGAAGGCGACCTGACCCTGAGGAATTTCGGCAGCCCGAAGGATCGGCAGGTCGCCGGCCGTTCCTCCCGTCACTAAGTCCGCCTCTCCGGCCCGGAAACGCACCACAGCGACGGCGGGGGTGGCGCCGGCGAGCTGGATCTCGACCGCCGCCTCGTCTTGCGGCGCTTCCTCGTCCTCGGGCGGCGGCGGCACCAGCCGAAGCGCTCCTTCGACCCGCCCGCCCAGCCGGTAAGGCCCGGTGCCCTCATTGTCGGCGATGATCGCGATTTCCGGCTGTGCGAGAAGCTGCAGGAAGTTGGCGCGCGGGTTCGTCAGGCGGATTTCGAGCACTTGGTCGGTCATCGCCTCCACGTCCTCGACCACGCCCAGAACGGGTTTGAGGCGGTTGCGGCTTGCCCGGCTGAGCGCGGCCTGGAGGCGGACCACGACCTGTTCGGCGGTGACGCGCTCGCCGCGGGCCCAAAGGGCGCGGCGCAACCGGAAGGTATAGCGCCGGCCATCGTCCGAGACGATCCAGCTCTGTGCCAGCGCCGGTTCGATCTCTCCGGCCGAATCGAAGCGGACCAGGCCCTGCGCCACGGTTTCGAGAAGCATCGCGGACGGCGGGGTCACGGGTTGAAGGTTGGGGTTGATCAGTGCCGGCTGGGGCCCGATCGCCGTGACCTTCAGCGGACCCGACGACTGGTCGCGGCAGCCACCGACCAAGGCGAGAGCGATCAGCAGGGAAGAGGCCTTGCGCAGCGTCACGGCCGCGAACCTAGCCAGCCTCGGCGCGGAGCGCATCCCCCTTGCCGCCACGACTGCGGGAATGCGCATTGTTTAGGCGGCTTCCTCTTTACGCGTCCTTCACCGGTTCGCGTTACGGCGGGTGCCATGGACCTCAACTATCCGGGCCGGGACGCGTCGGGGGAAGAAGCGGCAGACTTTCTGCCGCGCCGCAACCAGCGCGTCGCGTTGAGCGAGCGGACCCAGATGCGCGCCAACGACTCGGCGGTTGAGATCATCGTGTGCGACCTTTCGACCAGCGGATTCCTTGCAGAATGCCTGCGTCCGGTTTTGATCGGGTCCTACGTGTCACTCGATGTTCCGGGCGTCGGCCCGGTTCATGCGCAGGTGCGCTGGCAGGTTGGGAATCGGCTGGGCGCCAAATTCCTCGATCCAATCAGCCTTCACCGCTGCGACTGGACCACGGCTCGGCCGCTCGCCTGACCCGCGCCGATGGTGCGGACGGCGGGACTCGAACCCGCACGCCCATGGGGCAGAAGATTTTAAGTCTCCAGCGTCTACCGGTTCCGCCACGTCCGCTTGCGCGGGAACGTGCCCGTCACTCAACCTCGAGGCAAGCGCGAAGGCGTTATTCGGCCGGCATGATGGTCGCGCCGAGTGGCGACCAGTCGGCGTCGACGGCGCGTACACGCTCGGTTTCCTGCGGTGCCTGGTCGAAGCGGAAGGCGATGCCCGCGTCCTTCAGCCGGCGAACGTAGGTTTCGGCAAGCTCGTGGCGGCGTGCTCGCGCCGCTGGCGTCACCGCGCGCGCGGCCGCCTGGAATTCGGCGGCTGCCCGCCGCCAATAGAATCGATGATCGGAATTCAACGAAAAGTCCCCCGTCCCAGACCTTCGGACGCCGTCCCGAGTCGGCGGGGGAACTTTACAGGATGTAGAGCGGTGGTAAATGCAGATTAACCAGCAGGCGGAGCGATCCGCGATGCGGCGACGGCTTCAGACGTTGAGCCGTTCACGCATCTCCTTGCCCGGCTTGAAATAGGGCACGCGCTTGGCGTCGACATCGACAGCTTCGCCGGTGCGGGGGTTGCGGCCGCGGCGTGCGTCGCGCCCGCGGGTCGAGAAGGCTCCGAAGCCGCGCAGCTCCACGCGACCGCCCTGTTCCAGCTGATCGATGATCGAGTCGAAGAAGGCGGCGACCACGCGCTCGACCTCCTTGCTGGTCAGATCGGGATGGTCCTCGCAGAGCTTCTGGACCAGTTCAGAGCGGATCACGGCGCCCCCTTTCACTAGACTTTTCTGGTGCTTGCGGCGCAACTGCATCTCTGCCCTGGCCGATTGATCTGGATCAATCGCACCCCGCGTCCGAAAACGCAAGTACGCAAGCTCCTGAATTTAACAGAGTTTACGTCGGGCTTGAACTCACAACGGGACGAACCGGCGGCGAACGGTATCACTACCGCCCGCCGCCGTGCTCAATCAGGAGTTCTTTTGCTTGAGGGCTTCGCCGAGGATGTCGCCGAGCGAGGCGCCCGAGTCGGACGAGCCGTACTGAGCCACCGCCTGCTTCTCCTCGGCGATCTGCATCGCCTTCACGGAGAAGTTCGGCTTCTTGGAACGGTCGAAGCCGATCACCATCGCGTCGAACTTCTGGCCGACCTGGAAGCGCTCCGGACGCTGCTCGTCGCGGTCGCGGCCGAGGTCGATGCGCTTGATGAAGCCGGTCGCTCCGTCGTCGCCCTGCTGGACCTCGAGACCGCCGTCGCGGACCTCGAGAACGGTCACGGTCACGACCTCGCCCTTGTTGACGCTGCCGGAAGCGCCGCCCGCGGCGACTCCGCCGCGCTCGAGCTGCTTCATGCCGAGCGAGATGCGCTCCTTCTCGACGTCGACGTCGAGAACCACTGCGCGGACCATCTCGCCCTTGTGGTGGAGGTTGAGCGCTTCCTCACCCGACACGCCCCAGGCGATGTCCGACATGTGGACCATCCCGTCGACGTCGCCGTCGAGGCCGATGAACAGGCCGAACTCGGTGGCGTTCTTGACCTCGCCCTCGACCTCGGTGCCGACCGGGTGGGTCGACGCGAAGGCCTCCCACGGATTGGCCTGGGCCTGCTTGAGGCCGAGCGAGATGCGGCGCTTCTCGCCGTCGACCTCGAGCACCGACACGTCGACTTCCTGCGAGGTCGAGACGATCTTGCCCGGGTGGACGTTCTTCTTGGTCCAGCTCATCTCGGAGACGTGGACGAGGCCCTCGATGCCCGGCTCGAGCTCGACGAACGCGCCGTACTCGGTGATGTTGGTCACTCGGCCCTTGAACACGCCGCCGACCGGATACTTCGCCGCAGCGCCCTCCCACGGATCGGTCTCGAGCTGCTTCATGCCGAGGCTGATTCGCTGGGTCTCGCGGTTGATCCGGACGATCTGAACCTTGACCGTGTCGCCGATGTTGAGAACCTCGGACGGGTGGCCGACGCGCTTGTAGCTGATGTCGGTGACGTGGAGCAGGCCGTCGATTCCGCCGAGGTCGACGAACGCGCCGTAATCGGTGATGTTCTTGACGACGCCGTCCACGACCTGGCCCTCGGCCAGGCTCTGGATGAGGCCGCTGCGCTGCTCGGCGCGGTTCTCTTCGAGAATGGCGCGGCGCGAAACGACGATGTTGCCGCGGCGGCGATCCATCTTGAGGATCTGGAACGGCTGCGGGAGGTCCATCAGCGGGGTGACGTCGCGGACCGGACGGATGTCGACTTGGCTGCCCGGAAGGAAGGCCACCGCGCCGCCGAGATCGACGGTGAAGCCGCCCTTGACGCGGCCGAAGATCACGCCCTCGACCCGCTCATTGTCGGCATGCTGATGCTCGAGCTTGTCCCAGGCGGCCTCGCGGCGGGCGCGGTCGCGGCTGAGCATGGCCTCGCCATGGGTGTTCTCGATGCGGTCGACATAGACCTCGACTTCGTCGCCGACCTGGACTTCGGCCTTCTGGCCCGGCGCTGCGAACTCGCGAAGCGGCACTCGGCCTTCGGACTTCAAGCCGACGTCGATCACCGCGAGGTCGTTCTCGATCGCGGTGACGATGCCCTTCACGACCCGGCCTTCGAAGCCTTCTTTGTCGCCGCCGAGGCTTTCGTTGAGCAGGGCCGCGAAATCGTCGCGGGTCGGGAGTGCCGTAGTGGCCATAAAGATCTGTGTTCTTTCGTTCGTGTCCGGATGTCGGCGCCTTGTGCGCCTGGTCCGGGGCTTGAGTTGTTCCGCCCCGCCGGCCCCATGCCGGTCGCGGGCATCCGCGCGAGTGACAGATGTGACGTGGCGACCGGCGCTAAGAGCCCGCGGCTTAAGCGAGCGTCTGTCTTTTCAAGCAAAAAAACGCGTCGAAAGGCCGGCCGAAGCCGCCCCCTCACGCGCGATTGCCTTAGAGCCAAGGCCCCCACGAGCGCATTTGGCACCCGTCGGACGGTGCGCGCGTATAACGGAAGAGGGGGAGGGCGGCAAGAGCGAGTGATTTTCGCTCACCAAGGGGAGGGCCCCTATTGCCGCGCCCGAGCCTTTAGCGAGCGTGCGTGACGTCTTCGGCCACGTCCTTGATGATGGGATCGCCGGGGTCCTCGTCGGGGAGGGCGAGCCACCACCATAGGGCGGCCGCGAGCAGGACGAGCGCCAGGACCCAGAGCGACAGCGCCAAGGCGCGGCGCCGGCGCTGCCCGGCTCGGGTCGGTTCCAACAGATCGGCCACGATTTTCCCCTGGTCACTGTGAGCTCATTCCAGAAGGCGTAGCGGCCGCTCTGGTTCCCCTCCTTCGTATCGCCGGCCCGGGTCGGCGAAACAGGGGAGGCGACCGAAAGCGGGCATAGGGCGAACTGAACGACGTCCGGTTTTGGCCGTCGTCGGTTGCCCTCCTAGCGCCCCGCAATGGTCGCTCCTCCGACCGGCCGGATCTGGCCGAAAGCGGACCGTCGCTTTCGGCGAACTCGAGCGCAAAAGCCGGCGTTGAGCTTCGGTGGCGCTTAGGACCACGAGATGGGTGAGCTGAAGGTCCGTAATGGCTGGAAGCGGACACTCTCTTTCAGAAGCAGTGGGGAACTGGCCTCCTCGGCGAGGCATTCAATTAGTGGGGGGACCACAGCACCTGAGCAGGATTGTCCGAAGCCGCGCTGCCTCTCGTATAGGAAAAGTCAGCATCGTCATCGATGTCGCAGGTGACCCCGCCGTGAGGGCCCGTCAGCTGCTGCTCGAACTCTCGCTCCATCGCGGATCGCCACTGCTGTTGCTCGTCCACGGTTACTTCTCGACTCCCAACTGCTGACATGTAGACGACCCGATCTCGCGCAACAGATACTGCTCGGCACCAGCTGTACAGGCGGCGACGAGCCAGAGAGGCCCCAGCTTGCGCCCCGGCTGACGAGGGAGCCGCACTCGCGCCTCGCCCAGTCCCCTCCCTTGCTCCCAATTCGGCTTCCCTGCGACGAGACAGGAATCTTTCCTGCTCCCGTTGGCGATCAGCCAATGCAGCGGCGACATCAGTAGTCGCAGCTGCAAAGCCGCTCTGAATTATTTGGTTAGCAGCCGCGGTGTCGGCGGCCACCCGAGCCTCAACCTCGGCTAAACGACGAGACTCTTCGGCTTGCCACCTCTCCCGACTTTCAATGTTCCTGGTCTGCTGCTCAAGCCAACTGCGGCGATTAGAAGCAAATTCCTCTAACGTGACTCCCTCTCGTCGAGTGATACCTAGAGTAACCCAACGGCCCGCGCGAAGTTCTTGACGCTCGATCGAGCTCGTTCGAGGGCCCTCGAGTCTATAGATATTGCGCCTTTCGATACCACTTCCATCCCTAAAGGTCTCAGTAGCAGTTAAATTGGCCTCAAGCCTGATAACCGTATGAAGGGGCGGGCGCAGGTCCGTGTAAATGTACGTCGAATTTATCAGTCCTGTCGAGTCATCGAGAACCAATCGCTGAACTGTGTCGGCGAATTGATCACCACTAACAGAAAGTCTCGAATATAAACCATGACGAGCAATGAGCGATTTGCCGGGATGCTCCCATTGAAAACGCGTTGTCCGGCTCTGAGGCTCGCTGGTCGTCGTCCACTGGCGCTTAGCCAGTTCACCAAAAATTCCCCATTGGTCCGTGTCAGCCGCCGAGGCACTTGATGCAACAAAAACCAACATCATAGTGATACAGACTTTAGCTGCACGGATCATCTTAGAATCCTGTCGCTGAAATTGGCACGCAGGCAGCTCGAAGAAACTCCATAGCAAAACCTACGCGAGTCGCTTCCGTGCCCCTATCAAATTGAAAGTTAATCGGAACTTGATCTCGACCTGACAAATCGAGAGTAACCAAACCGTAGGAATCGTCGCCACCAGCACTGGTAGCGGTTACTCTACTCCAGTCGATCACAATCTCTACAACTTGACCGCCAGTCGTGATTGGGGGATCGTCCCAGTTTTGGCCCGCTATGCGCGGCCTCCGTAATCCGCTGACCCGGACGGAAGTAACACAGGGTGAAGTGGCTTCGAAGCCGACAACATCGGCAATGGCTTCCAGTGGGTTACTTTGAGAGTCCGGAGAGAGATCTGATACAACTCCAAAACGCCAGCCCTGCCACATGCGCCTCGGATGTGCATTGGCATTTGGGGCCACGACTCGGACTGCAGCACGCACGATACTTGTTGGGAGAAATTCCCGCAAAAACTGCTGCGCTCCTTCACGAGTGCGCGCGATGGTCGACTCAGAACCGTCCTGCGCGGTAGCGCTCGCGCCCATTCCAAGCACGCAAAGCGAAGCTAAAATTTTGATTTTCATGCCACTCTCCGATCGAAGGCGTAACAAAACCTTCTGCTCCTCACAATGCCCTCGTCCGCGGCCACTTGTACCACGAGGCGCGAATGTGAGCTTTGGATCGAATCGGAACATACCCACGGTTGCTGGGCAAACGTCCGGTTTTCGACGCCGGCAGAAGCGACCCGAAGCGTCCGCTATGGGCGCACTCCAGTCACTCGGTCGAGCGCCCGCTTCCGACCCATTGCGGACCTTCAGGTATGCTTAGATCACGTGGTGGGAAGGAAGCTTCAGTTTAAGCCGAATGACTCGTTCATTGGACGCCATCTAACGTGGCCTGGGAAAGCATCCCTCTTAAGGAAGGCGACGAAAACCTCGGCCGCGTCCTTCAGCAGGAACCATTCGTCATGTTGTAAAGAGATCTCTCCAGCGCCGGTCCGCAGCTTCGCGCCGTCCTTGTACTTTGCCGTGGGCGTTTCCTGAAAGGCCCGCTCATGCCGCACCGGCCTCAGGCTCCGACGTTCTATGACGCACCATGGCCGACTGCCTGCGACCTGAACGTAGTCTCCCGTCTCGTCAGTAATTGAGGCGAACGAGATTGCACCGACGCGCAGGGACAGGACCAAGGTGCGCACCTCATTCTCTGACGGGTTGCGGACAGGCGGCTGCTCCTGTGCCTCAAGTAGCATCATCGGCCTGGGGCGACGTATGAGCTTGCTGAACAGGTTCATCACTGAAGGTTGACATCATCAATGTCCGCTTTCCACCCAAAGCGGACGTTCGTCGCGGGTGGGACTTGAACCGACCGAAGATCCTTCGGGGGACAGCCCTTCCGATATCCTCGGCGGACGGCCTGTTAGGATGTCTGGGCCAAGGGCATTGGATCCTCGGCTCGTGCCCTGACGCTGAAGCTGATCGCGGCACCGCGGTCGCCGTTGCCGCTCAGCCAGATGCGGCCGCCATGATATTCGACGATGGTTCGCGAGATCGACAATCCGAGGCCCAGGCCGTTCATCTTGGTCGAGCTGAACGGGGAGAAGAGCTGATCGGCGCGGCCGCTCACGCCGAGCCCGTTGTCGGTCACCGTGAACTCGACGAATTCGTCGTCCAGGGGGCGAACCCGAACATGAACCAGGGGCCTGTCGCGGACCGCGGCGGCCTCGCACGCATTGCGGATCAGGTTCATCAGGACCTGCTGGATCTGGACTCGGTCGCCCCAGAGGGAGTCGGCGCCGGGATCGACGTCGTAGCGGACCCATTCGCGCAGGCAGTCTTCCGTCTGAACCAGTGACTCGATGGTGTCGGAGATGAGGCCCCGGATCTCGACGGATTCACCGGCGCGGCGCTCGGATTCGATCATCTCGCGAACCCGCCGGATGATGTCCCCGACGGTCTGAACCTGCTGCCGAGCCGCCGCGAAGGCCTCAGCCGCCATGGTCCGCGAAGCGTCGTCGCCTCTGGTGAGCATCCTTTCGCCGCCGGACAGATAGTTGGATGCCGCGGTGAGTGGCTGGTTGAGCTCGTGGGCCAAGGTCGCGGCCATCGTGTTCATCGCGTCCACCCGGGAGAGGTGGTTGATTTGCTCCTGAAGGGATTCGACCAGCTTGTCGGCGGTGACATCCTGGTCGGTGCCGACGAGCGAGGTCACGATGCCCTCGTCGGACTTGACCGGGAGGGCATTGACGAAGCGGTCCGAGATCGCGCCGCTGGGGAGATAAGCCTTGAACTCGTAGGTCTGGGGCTCACCCGTCGACAGCGCGGACGCGATCGCCCTGGCGACGACGGATTGCCCGTCCTCGTCGAGATATTGGTAGAAGTCGTGGAGCGTGAGCCTGTCGGAGCAGGGATCGCGCTCATACATCTCGCAGAGCTGATCCGACCACAGGATCGCCCCCGTCTCGAGGTCGCACTCCCAGTCGCCGATCCTGGCGATGCACTGGGCCGCGCGGAGGCGATCGTTGGCGGCGGTCAATGCCTTGGCGTGGGCATGGCGCCGGCGGATGCTGACGATGATGAGGGCGGCGAGCAGGAGGCTCGCGACCGTCAGCAGCCCCATGACCGCGAAATAGAGGCGGGCGCGGCGCTCGATCGGAGCGAGGGTGGCGGCCTGCGATATGCCGGCGGTCACGAAAATCGGGTAATCGGGCATTCGCCGATGGCTGAAATAGCGGACATGGCCATCCAGCGAACTGGGGCCGACATAGCTGCCGTTGGGGCTGCGCCGCTGCATCTGCATGACCAGCCGGTCGCTGACGTCCTCGCCGAAGCTGACGCGATTGCCTTCGCGCCGCACCCGGGTGATCCCGTCGAAGCCGATCACGGAAATGAGGTCGGTCGGCTCGAAACGGACCGACTGGACGAAGTTGCTGAGATCGCTGGGGCGGATCTGCACGCCGACGAAGCCCAGCGTGTCGCCATTGTCGGCAAGCACCCTTCGAGTGAAGTAGACGAAAGTGTCGCCCAGGATCCGAGATTTGAACGGGCGGCTGATAAGCAGGTCCGTCCCCGGATGAGCGGCCTGCATCACGAAGACCGGGCTTTGGGCGACATTCGACGGCTGCGCCGCCCTCGCGGAGCTGGTGGCCAGAAGGTCTCCTTCGGGACTGACTATGGTCACGACGCCGTAGGTCGTCCCGTCCACCACCGGGTCACGGATGAGGATCGGAGCGATCGGCCTGCGCGACGGGCGCGCAAGGCCGGAGCGAAGATATCGGTCCGCTATGTGGCGAGTGACGAGGTCGGCGCCCTCGATCGTCCGAGCGACATATTGCTCGAGGGCGATCGCGCGATTCTCGGTCTGACGAAGGGCGGTCTCGGCGGCGAGGCTTCGTTCGCGGGCCAATTGCTCATGAACCGCAACCCATCCGGCGACGATCATCAGGCCCGTGGACGCGAGCACGAGCGCGTAAGCAAGCCACTGGGGAGCTATTTTCGGCTTCCGCAGGTCGTCCACCCAAAGCCACTTCAAACCCGCACTCCCGGCCGACGCGAACCGGAACGATTCCAGCGCCCAAGCCGCCTAGCACAAGCGGCAGGGCGCGTTAATCGGAAGCGCCTGTCCGGCGCTGCGGGCTGCTTCGCGCTTCGACGGCCAGCCTCGAACGCCTATGCCAATGAAGCGCTTCGGTGGAACTCGGGCCTCGTGGCGGCACCATCTTCGCCGGGGGCGGCGGCTTGCTCATCGGCCGATCCGGCGCTCGCGGGGAGGAAGGCGAAGGTCAGAAGGTAGCCCAGGATCGCGCTCCCTCCGTAGCCGACGACCGGAGTGGGGTAGTTGCCGAGAGCAGCGGCGGCGATGCAGCCGAGCCAGACCGCGCCGAACACGAGATGGGCATGGCCAAGGCCGTCATTGGATCGCCAGCCGACGATCGGCGGCACAAGGAGGAGCAAGGCGCCCGACCAGACCGCGACGCCGGCAAGGATGTGAACCTCGAACGCCGTGAACAGGATCCGGTCGACATAGGGGACTGCCGGAAGAATGTCCGCCCGAGTCATCGACAGGAGGAAGGCAGCGACTGAAGCGGTCAGCGCGCCCGCGGACAAGCGGCTCGGCCTGGCGATCGCAAGGACGGCCATGGCGAACGCCAGCACGCCGGCCATGGCGCGGTCCGGCTGAAGGGCGAGAGCGAGCGCTGCCACGGCAATTCCGAGACATCCCGCCAGAGTGGGATAGCGGGCGAAGGTCACGGCCATGAAGGGCATGAGGACGAGGCTCGGCTGCACGCTCAACGGCCCGATCATGATCCATCTGGATGCGCCGTCCGCGGCCGAGCCGAGCAGGGCCGTCGCCAGCAGCGACAGGCCCATCACGAGGAGCAGCGGTCCCGAGTGGCGGCTGATTTGCGGCATCGCTCCGCCGATCCCGACGAGCGCCACCAGCCCGAGCAGAAACGCCGCCGCATTGACGATGGAGCGGCTCGCCGGCGCTCCCGCCGCAACGAGATAGGCGATGCCGAGGCAGGTCGCCACAAGCGCGCACGCAACCGCGAGCGTCCGCTGCTGTCGAAACATGCCTGGTCGTCCGCTCATCACCGGCATCCTCCCCAAATGGCCCGCCTCACCGCAAGCAGGAGCAGCTTAGCCGCTTTGTCGAAGTTGGCCAGAGCCTCGCTGGTGTCCGCTCGCCATCATTCCGGTTGGAGCTTTGGGCTCTCCATTCCTGACGGTGACGAAGGCGCGGCTGCGGATGCCGGCAATGACCTCTTGCCCGGCTGTTTGCGATGCCGTGCATAGCCGCTTATGACGCGGGCCGGTTTGCAGGGTGAGTGTTGAGTGGCGTCGCGGGTGGTTGCAGAAGGAAACGGAAGGTTTCTCACCTGGCAGATCATCGCCCTTGCGGTGGTGCCTGCCTTTCTGATCCTCCTCAGCCTGCTCGTTTCCCGTGGCTTTTCAGAGACGGAGGCGCTTCGAGCCGAGATCGTCCGGTCTTATGAGACCCGCGCTCAGCTTCAGCACATCCTGTCGCTTCACCAAGATATCGAGAGCGGCCAGCGCGGCTTCATCTTGAGCTCCGACCCACGCTTCCTGGAGCCCTACCACGCCGCGGATCGGGAGATCGAGAACGCCATCGATCGACTCCACAACGGCTTGCCTAGCGACGGCGAAGCGAGGGGCGAGCTTGTCGCGCTGAGACAGATTTCGGAGCAGAAGCGGGAGTTCGTCGCGAGGCTCATCGAGCTGACCCGGAATGGCGAAGCCGCGCAGGCGCAGCGGCTGGTGAGAACCGGCCGCGGCCAGATGCTGATGGACCATATCCGGGTACTGATCAGGAAATTGGACCTCCAGGAGGAGGAGCAACTGGCGGCGAGGACCGCCAATGCGGAGGCGGCGCGCGAGCGGCTGAAGGGCCGGACCATCTCGCTTCAGCTGCTGCTCGTGCTTCTGCTTGCGCTCGCCGCGACAATCGCCTTCCGCCAAGGCCGCGCCCGCGCCGAGGCGTCGCGCCGGGTCGCCGATCTCGCCGCTCGGCAGGAGGCGATCTTCGACGGCGCCAAGGACGGCATGATCGTCCTCAATCCGAGCGGAAGCATCGAGAGTCTCAACCCGGCGGCAGCCAGGATGTTCGGCTACGAGGATAGCGAGCTTCGCCGGCGCGATGTCGGGATCCTATTCGATGCTGCGCCGGATCGCGGGGCGGTCGAGACCTTCCTCAAGCGCCTGGTCGCAAGACGGGGAGCGAGTCCGAGCGAGTTCCAGGAATTCATCGGCCGCTGCAAGGACGGAAGCACCTTCCCGGCCGAGGTGTCGATCAGCCCGGTGCAGCTTCCCGACGACGTCCGCTTTCTTGCCGTCCTTCGCGACATCAGCGAGCGCAAGCAGGTCGAGCGGATGAAGACCGAATTCGTGTCGACCGTGAGCCACGAGCTGCGCACCCCGCTGACCTCGATCGCGGGGTCGCTCGGGCTGATCGCGGGGGGAGCGGCAGGGGAGATCCCGGCGCGCGCCGCCCGTCTCGTGGAGATCGCACGGTCCAATTGCGAGCGGCTGATCCGGCTCATCAACGACATCCTCGACATCGAGAAGATCGAGGCGGGGCGGATGACCTTCGACGTCCGGCCCATCCCGCTCGCCCGGCTGCTCGACCAGGCCGCGGAGGCCAACAAGGCCTATGCGGTCGAGCAGGGCGCGATGATCCTGGTTGAGCCGGTCCCCGGCGGGGCGACGGTGCTCGGGGACGAGGACCGGCTGATGCAGGTGATGACCAACTTGCTCTCCAATGCCGCGAAATTCTCGCCGCATGGCGGGGTCGTCCAAGTGTCGGCCGCCCGGCGGGACGGGGAATGGCGGATAAGCGTGGCCGATCACGGACCTGGGATCCCGGAGAATTTCCGCTCGCGGATCTTCAGCAAATTCGCTCAGGCGGATTCCTCCGATACCCGCCAGAAGGGCGGCACCGGCCTCGGCCTCAGCATTGTCCGCGAGATCGTCAGCCGTCTCGGCGGCAGCGTCAGCTTCGAGACCGAGACCGGCGAGGGAACCACCTTCCACGTCGACCTGCCGGCAGCGCCCGGATCCGATTCCGACGCGAGCGAGTGCGAGGCGCTCGGCCGTCTCGACGATGCGGGGCTTCCGCTCATCCTTCACGTCGATGACGACCCCGACATGCTTCGAGTCGTCGCGAGCTTGTTCGAGGGGCGTGGGCAGGTCCATTCGACACCCACCGTGGTCGAGGCGCGCGCCTCGATCCGGCGCTACGGCTTCGACGCCGTCATCCTCGACGTCGGCATGGAGGACGGCAACGGGCTCGACCTCATTCCGCTGATCCGAGAGCGCGGCGAGGCCGCTGTGATCATCTTCACCGCTCAGGACGTCGACGCGGCCCAGCTGACCCAGGCGGATTCGGTGCTGGTCAAATCGAAATCGACGCTCGACCAGCTCGTGCGCGACGTGCTTCGGTTGGCGCAACGCGAGGCTCGGGCGGAGGACGGCGAAGAATGACCAGGATCCTCTATGTCGACGACGAAGCCGACATTCGCGAGGTGGCCCAGCTGGCGCTCGAGCTCGAGCCCGGTTTCGAGGTCCGGATCTGTGAGTCGGGCGCGGAGGCTCTCGATGTGGCGCCGAAGTGGCGGCCGGACCTCATCCTACTCGACGTAATGATGCCCGGCATGGACGGGCCCGCCGTTCTCGCCGGCCTTCGCGCGCTTGCCGAGACTGCGGCCACGCCGGTGGTGTTCATCACCGCTCGAACGCAGCAGCAGGAAGTGGCGCAGCTTCGCTCGCTCGGCGCGCAAGGAGTCATCGCCAAGCCGTTCGATCCGATGGCCCTCGCCGGCCAGGTGAGCGAATTCCTGAAGTGAGCGACTTCGACGCCCGCCTCGAGCGGCTACGGGCGCGCTTCGCAGACCAGGCGCGGCAGGAAGCGGCCGAAATCGAGCGCCTCGTGGAGCGTGGCGAATGGCGCGGCATTCGCGATCTTGCCCATGGGCTCGCCGGCCGTGCCGGAATGTTCGGCCATGGCGCGCTCGGCGACACCGCGCGCGAGCTTGAAGAGGCGATCGAAGGAGGGGAGGAGCCCTCCCGGCTGGCCGCCGATCTGGCGGCGCAGCTGCGGAGCCTCGATCAGGAGCTCTGAAAGCCTTTTCGGGTCATCTCGCCCCAGCCCTTCTGCTTGCGGAGGAACTGCCAATAGCCCTTCAGCCGCCACAGATTGTTGAGCTGGCGGTAGCCGAAATTCTCGACGACCGCGACGAGCGTCAGGATGGCGAGGTCGCGGGCACGCGGCAGGCGGCGAAGCTGCACCTCCTCAAGCACCAGCGAAGCGACGCTGACGAACACCCCGAAAGAGAAGATCACGGCGACGAAGGCGAGGACATAGTCGACTGCGATCAGCCCGAGCAGCCAGAGCAGCGGGATGAGGATGTAGCCTATCACCTCCACGACAGGGCCGATCAGGTCGACGACGCAGACCTGGCTCATTCCGAGGAAGCCTATTCGGCCGTAGCGCGGGTTGAGGAACATGTCCTTGTGCTTGGCGAAGGTCTCCAGGCTTCCGCGCTGCCAGCGGGCGCGCTGATTGCCGAGGATCTTCAGCGTTTCCGGGGCCTCCGTCCAGCTGACCGGATCGGGGATGTAGGTGATCCGATAGTCCTGCTTGCGATCGCGCATGTACCGGTGGAGCTTCACCACCAGCTCGAAATCCTCCCCGACCGTGTTCTGGCTGAAGCCGCCCACGGCGATCGCGGCGCTGCGCTTGAACAGGCCGAACGCTCCGGAGATGATCATCAAGGTCTGCATCTGGCTGAGACCGAGGCGGGCCATCAGGAAGGCGCGCAGATATTCGACGGTCTGGACGAGCGCGAGGAAGTTGCGCGGCAAGCGCCCTTCAAGAACGCGGCCACCTTCCACGCGGCAGCCATTGGCGATCCGAATGGTGCCGCCGACCGCGACCGTCTTGATCGGCTCCTCGACGAATGGGCGGACGGCCCGGATCAGCGCGTCGGGCTCGAGCAGCGTGTCGGCGTCGATGACGCAGACGATCGGAGCACGGGCGACGTTGATGCCGGCGTTCATCGCGTCGGCCTTGCCGCCATTGTCCTTGTCGACGACGATCAGACGCGGAATGTCGGGGTTGGCGTAGAGGCCGCGGATCGGCCGGTTCTCCACCGCCAGATCGTGATAGCGCTGGACCGGAGTCACTCCGAACGCCTCGATCATGACTTCGAGCGTGCGGTCCTTCGATCCGTCGTTGATCACGATTACCTCGTAATCGGGATAATGGAGCGCCAGCAAAGCCCTGACGCTTTCGACGATGGTGAGCGCCTCGTTATAGGCCGGAGCGATGATCGCGATCGGAGGCGCGAGATCGCCATAGCGCTGCCACAGCGCCGCGGTGGACATGGCCGGCGGCCGCTTGTGGAGGGCCCAGCCGGCGAAGGCGAGCTGGACGACGTAGAGCATGACCTGAGCGAGGCCGGCCAGGATGATCAGCAGCGCGACGATCTCGGCCGCAAGAGTGATCAGATCAAGGGCCTGGCCGCTCATATGGCCTCGCCATGTTCGGCAAGAACGGTCGACGCAGCCTCCCGCGCGATCGGGGAGCCGAGGCAGGCCACTTCACGAAGCCGCGCGATCCCCGATTTGCCGAGGTTCACCAGGGCTTCGGCCGATCGGAACCGAACCCACCATTCCTGGTCGTCGAGAAGCTCGGTCAGCCGGTCTGCCGCCTCGCGAAGCCGGACCTGGCCCGCGGCGGCCGCGGCCGCTGCGCGAGCGCTGATCGAGGCCCGGGTCAGCCCGTCCATGATGGCTGCGCGAGCGGCGGGATGGCCGAGGGTCCCGAGCGCTCTGAGGTAGCGCGGGAGCTCCTCGGAATCGTCCGGAGCGGCAAGTGCGAGCTCGGCGATGACCGGAACGAGCGCATAATCGCCCGACGTCGCGAGCGCCTCGATCGCGGCGAGGCGGGCCTGAAGATTGGTCTCCGGGCTGAGGACCAGCGCCTTGATCTCGTCCGGCCGATCCTCCGCGACGACCCGGAACAGGGTCACCATCATCATCGAATCCTGCTCGGTTCCGAGCCCGAGCCGCTCGACCAGGGCATGGATGTCGTCCGACCGCCCGGCCTCGGCCAGGGACAGCGCGGCCGCCAAGCGGACATCCTCGTTGCGGTCCTCGAGCGAGGCGTGGAGCCGGCGAAGGCTGTCCTCGTCATGAAAATCGGCAAGCGACTGGACCGCGACGAGCCGCTTTCGGGCGGACGGGGATCGCGCCCGGCGGACGAGCTGCTCGGCCACCCCGAGCTCCGCCGCCTGTTCGACGAAAAGCGCCCGCTCGTCGCCTCGGACGAGATGGATGAGGTCGACGAAGGTGTCGGTGACCAGTCCGCGGGGAAGCGCCTTGACCTGGGCGGACGACAGGGTCTCGCCGCGCAAAAGCTCACGAACGAGGTGGCGGCGGCGTTGCTCGCGCCGTCGCTCACGGCGCCGGACGACGAGGCGCGCGAGGATGAGCAGGATCATGGTTCCGAGCGCCGCCCCCGCGAGCAGGAGCGACAGGTCCCAGATGAGCAGCAGCGGGCTCAAAAGCGAAGGCCGAGCCCCAGAGCGAGCTGGGTGCGGTCCGCTCCCGTCTCCCGGTCCTCGTGGGCGACCGACAGCCGGAGCGTGGTCCGCGGATCGATATCGAAGCTCGCCCCGCCGAAATAGCTGCGCGTGCCGACGACGATTCCTTCGGACGTGTCCGGCGCATCGCTGAGGCCGGCGAACAGCCGCAGCCGATCGGTCGCCTGCCCGTCCGCGCGCAAGAGGTAGCCGGACCGGTGATCGCCGCCCTCGTCGAACAGGTTGATCCAGCGGGCGGAGACCCAGATGCGGCCCCCGGCGAGATATTGCTCGATTCCAGGCGACAGCGTCTGGACATCGCCGGAAGCGAATTCGGCCTGGCGGGCGTCCAGGGTTAGCACCGTTGCATCGCCGCCGTCGGTGATCCGCAACGAGCCGCCGGCACCGATCTGGTAGCGTGGCCGAAAATCGGCGTCAGGAGTGCCGCCCAGGGTCAGGTAGACGCGGGCACGATCGGAGAGGGCCTGCTCGACCCCGACCTCGCCATAGACGTCGGTCCTGCCGAAGCGGCGCGAAGCCTCGATCCGGGCCGCGAAAGCGGTCGCTTCGCTGGCCCGGTAGCGGAGCTGGAACGAGCCATCGCGCCAATCGGGCTGCGCGCCTTCGACGGTGCTGTAGCTGCCGTCGAGGTCGACGGACCAGCGCGGGCGAGCGCCAGCCGCGCTCCGCTGGCGGGCGATGCTTTCGAGGCCAGCGGTGGCATCGGCATAGGCGGGGGCGACAGCCAGCGCCGCCCTGAAGGCGCGCTCGGCCTCGTCCAGGCGGCCGAGGGCGATCAGCGCATAACCGAGCTGGACCTGGGCATCGGAGTTGGCCGGGTCGGAAGCGACCAGCGGCTCGAGCAGCTCGACCGCGCGCCGGGGATCGCCCCGATGACGGGCTTCGACCGCGGCTCGGTAAGGATCGTCCGGAGCGACCGGTTGGGCATGAACCGGCGTTGCGGCGAGGCCGACCGCGAGCGCGAACGCGGCGCGCCTCACAGGGCGCCCTCGATCACTCGATTGAGCCGGGTGATCAGCTCCTCGGGAATGAACGGCTTCACCAGATAATCGCGAGCTCCAAGCTCGAGCGCTCCGAGGATGTCGCGCTCCTGCTTGCGCGCGGTCAGCATGATGACCGGGATAGAAGCCGTCTCGCCCTTGCTTCGGAGCCGGCGCAGAACCTCGTGGCCGTCCATGACCGGCATCATCGCGTCCAGCACGATCGCGTCGGGTCGATGTTGGGCCGCGGCGGCAACCGCCTCTCCGCCGTCGCGCGCGACGAGCACGTCGAACCCGCGAGCCCCCAACCGGTGCTCAAGCAGATCGACGAGCAGATCGTCGTCGTCGCAAACCAGAACTTTCTTGTCGCTTACCATACGCCACTAACCAGGCAGCCGCCTGCCGCAGCTGCACGGCCAGATCAATCCTCATGCAGCCATTTCGTTGCGACAACGAGGCGGATGGCGCGACCGTTAATCACGATTTTTCGGAGCGGCGAAGAAGGGGAGGGTGTGGTGGACGATCGGGCCGATGGTGACTGCATAGAGGATCGTGCCGATGCCGGCGGTGCCGCCAAGCAGCCAGCCAAGGGCGAGAACGCCGAGCTCGATCCCGGTGCGGACAGCGCGGATCGACCATCCGGTTCGGGCGGCGAGGCCGGTCATGAGCCCGTCGCGGGGGCCGGGCCCAAGCCCGGCGCCGATATAGGCGCTCGTCGCAAGCCCGTTGAGGACGATCCCGGCCGCGAGCAGCGCCGCCCGCGCGGGCATCGAAGCGACCTCGGGGATCAGCCACAGGCCGAGGTCGGCGGTGAGTCCGATCACGACGATGTTGCTGATCGTTCCGATTCCGGGCCGCTGGCGAAGCGGGATCCACAGCAGGAGCACGACCGCGCCGGCGAGGACGATGACGGTCCCCAGGCTGAGCGGCGCGCGGTCCGCCACGCCCTGGTGGAAGACGTCCCAGGGATTGAGGCCGAGATCGGAGCGGACCATCATCGCGGTCGAGATGCCGAAGAGGACGAGACCGGCGTAGAGCTGGATGAGGCGTCGGATCATGGCGGCTGCGTTACAGCAAGCAGCCCCGGGTGCCAGAGCCGCCGGCCCGATCGAGCACGCGGCGGGCGCATTGCGGATACTAACGCCTAGGCGGCGAGATCCAATTCCATGAAGACCAGCCACTCGCGCAGCTGGGGCGACAAATCATAATAGGGTTCGGAGTCGCTGAATCCGAGCTTTCGGTAGAGGCCCTGCGCCTCGCGCTGGCGCGGGCCAGTGTCCAGCATGATCCGGCGATATCCGAGCCGGCGAGCTTCTTCGACCACCGAGCGACCGAGGAGCATTCCCACTCCGCGGCCATGGAAGTCCGAGGAGACGAACATGCGCTTCATCTCGCAGATGCCGTCGCCGATGGGACGCAAAGCGACGCATCCGGCGATCCGCGAGTCTCCCTCGGCGACCAGAAGCGCGCCGGCGGGAGGAGCGAACTCGCCGGGCAAGCCGCTCAATTCGGCCGCGAACTTGTCTGGATCGAAATAGCTGTCGATGATGTGCCTGTCGGCCGAGTGCCGTTCGTAATGCCAATCGATGAATTCACGCATGAGCCGGGCGACGGCTTCGAAGTCTTGTTGCGATGTCGCGTGACGAACGAGCATCAAACAGGTGTCGCCCGAGTCCGCATGTGACGGCAACAGAAATGTCCCCGACCATCTGTTGCGGACATTCCGGCTTAGCGTCCGTTTTCGACCCATTGCGGACCATAGCCACGCTGTGAGATCACAAGGCCATGGAAGCCGCACTAAAGGTCATCGCGCTACTTGCTTTCCTGCTGTGGGAGGCGTGGTGGGCGCATGAGTTCATAACGGCCCCTCGCCCAGACGAGGAGATGCGCACGGTGGCCGCCCTGGTGTTCGGCGTCGCTATTCCGATCTTCCTCGGGATCGTTATTGGCCTTGCGGCTCGGGTGCGTTGGTTTCACCGCGTAGACTGAGCCGTCGCGAACTATGTCCGCCTTCGACCCTTAGCGGACTTTCTCCTCAGGCACTGAAGACAGGTCGAGATCGCCGATGGGCGGGAGCTTAGCGCCGCACCACGGGCAGTAGGCAATCTCGATTGTGCTGGCGGCATAGCCGTCTTCACCGTCACGAACGTAGAGCCCAAACCCGCCCCTTACTTGAGCAATCATGGCATCCGGGCAGGCAGCCCGGTCCGCGTGACGGTCACACGTTTGACCGAGATCGTGGGCCATTCGCTCGCAGCAGGTCGCAGTCATCGACCCATTTTGGCCACTTAAGCGCTGGTCGGCAATGTCCGCTTTCGACCCATTGCAGACACTCACCTCCGGCTTATTGTCAGGCTATGAAGCCTTGGATCGCGACCCCGTTCATCTTGGTGTTCCTGCTGACAGGGTGCAGTTATCGCTACGACCTTGTGGCATTTCGGCAGGGCGATGCGATTGTTATCGCTCCTCAAGACAAACAAGGATCGGGTTGCATGTCCCATCTTACCGTCACGAGCGAGACGGGCGAGTTGGTCTGGGAGGCGACTAACAACACCTATTCCCCGCCACCATGTGAAAACAGATTTCCGGTAATCTACGGGACGGCGCCCGCCGGTCTATGGACGGAGGTGGAGGCCGCGCCATTACGACCCGGCGTAGTCTACGAGGTCTACGCATGGGATGGCGATGGTTACACAGGGACGTTCCGGCTGGGCGAGAATGGCGCAGTGGAGAACATCGACGAGCAGCGTTGAACGCCCGCCATCCCCCCATTGCGGACACTCGCCAGTTGGCTATGCTCGCCCCCGTGGTCCGGATCAGAGCATATACATTCACGCTTTCACTACCGATCCTGATTGTGGTCGTGGGGTTTGCCATATCTCTGGTGACGCACGAGATCGGCGGTGTGGATAGCTTTTACATCGGGTTTGGCAGCGGAGTTTTCGGGATCCTTCTACAACTGATCTTCTCGATTGCCTTCGCCTGCCCAGAGTGCGGCAAATCCCCGTATACTATCGGGCCACTTCGGGTATTCCACGGCATGGCCGCGAAACCCATTCCTGACCGGGTTTGCTCGAACTGCGGTTACAATCTCGCCGCGAGAGAGGACGCGGCGTAGCCAAACGCCAACGTCTGCTTTCCACCCATAACGGACGATCGGCCTAAAAGCTTGACATCGTGACGCTGTTCTGGTACAAAACAAGAACAGTCGATTAGTGTGAGTGGGCGCCGGGTCTGGTCCGGCTGGGCAAATCTGGAGGTCGCGCGGCGGTGCCGGGCGGCCTTTTTTCGTGCGCGGATGGGAGTGGGGGATGGCGGGGACGCGACGGAAGTCGGCCGGGGAGGGACCTTCGAGCCTGGATCATGGCGCGGGACAGGTGGGCTCGGGAGCGGCGGAAGAGGGGGACGGCGGTCGGGACCTCTGCCCGTTCTGCGGCTCCGTCGTTCCGGAGGAGGCGGGCGCGCGGATCGTGCCGGGGCGGGGGCTGACCATGCAGGTGCGGCGCACCGGCGGCCGCAAGCTGTTCGGTAAGGCGCGCAAGGAGCTGTTCCTGGAATGGTTCGCGGCGACCGGAAATCTGAGCTTCTCGGCCGAGCAGGTCGACGTTTGCCGGCAGACGGTGTCGAAGCATCGGCTGAGCGATGCCGAGTTTGCGGCAGCCTATAATCAGGCGATCGACCTTGGAGTGCCGGACCTTCAGGCGCGGTTGCAGGCATGGCTGCAGGGGCGGCCGAAGCTCGACCTGCATGGCGGACTGGTCGAGCCGGACGATTCCGGCTTCGATCCGCAGCTCGCGCTCCAGATGCTTCGCGAGTTCAACCGCTTCGCGCAGGCGGGGCCGGGGCAGGCGCTGAAGCGGGGAAGGGCGCCGCGGGTGGCGACCAACGCGGAGGTGCGGGCGGCTTTGGTCAAGGCGCTGAAGGCGTTCGGGGTGCGCGTGACGAAGGAAGAGGCGGCGGGGGAGGCGGTGAGCCAGAAGGCTTGAGGGTTCTCGCGGAGGCGCGGGGGCGCGGGGAAAGAGGCGCGGCTTGGCCGCGCTTTTTTTCTGCCTGCGGCACGGGGAGTTCGGGCGCCTCCGAGTCTCCGCGTGAAAAATCGATGGGGCTTCCATGACATATGAGAAAGCGGACTTCGGGGCTTTGCTTCGGAGGGTGGGGGAGGCGTGCGCTGCGGATGACGAGCGTTGGCTTCGGCTGGTCGAGCGGATGCCGGGGCCGGTGTTGCGGCGGCTTCGCCGGGAATTCTTCTGGCAGGCCCATGGCGGGCAGGGGGAGCCTCCGTCCGGAGGCCCCGGCGGCGATTGGCGGGTGTGGCTGCTGATGGCGGGGCGCGGGTTCGGCAAGACGCTGGCCGGGGCGCAATGGGTGTCGGCCCGGGCAAGGGAGGTGAAGGGGGCGCAGATCGCCCTGGTCGGGGCGAGCAGCGCTGAGGTCGCCCGGGTCATGGTCGAGGGGCCGAGCGGGCTGATCGCGGTCGCGGAGGCAGCCGGCGAGGAGGTGAGCTGGGTCCCGACGCGCGGGGTCCTGAGCTTCGCGAGCGGAGCGCAGGCGTTCGTCTATTCGGGAGCGGCCGGCGACCAATTGAGGGGTCCGCAGCACCATTTCGCGTGGTGCGACGAGATCGCCAAGTGGCGGCAGGCGGACCTCGCCTGGGACAATCTGATGATGGGGATGCGGCTCGGGAAAAGGCCGCGGATCGTGGTGACGACGACCCCGCGCTCGGTGGCGATCGTCCGGCGGGTGAGGGCGCTCGACGGGACCGTCGAGACCGGCGGGGCGACCGGCGAGAACGTCCATGTCGGCGAGGACTTCCGGCGCTGGATGGTCGAGACCTATGGCGGGACCAGGCTCGGCCGGCAGGAGCTCGACGGCAAGCTGTTCGAGGAGGTGGAGGGGGCGCTGTTTCCGCGGGCGTTGCTCGAGCGGGCGCGTTTGATCCTCCCCGAGCTCGGCTCGGGGAGGTGGCAGCGCGAAGCGCTGACGGAGGGGCCGGCGCCATACCCCACCACCCCCCCCTA
>JAEZHP010000042.1 GCA_023416515.1 Pseudomonadota bacterium
GTTCCTCAATGCCCAGAGCATTGAGGAACCAGATGAGAAAGTCCGGCCAATCCGTTGGAAAGTTTTCCAGGGGGATCTGTGCTCACCCGGAGCGCGTGGTCGCCTTCCTGACTTCGCTTTACCCGACCAAGATGCCGGAGGCTGTCGAAGCCGACACCGGCATCCCAGCCGCCACGGTGCGGAAATGGCCGGGCAGCGCGCCGTCCTTCACCGCCTTCGTTCGTCTCGTCATGGCCTATGGGCCCGAGCTCCTGTGCGCCTGCACGGACCAGCCGCCGGCCTGGCTGGACGAGGCTGCGCGCGTCGCCCGCAACGCCCGCATCGAAGCCAAGATCGCGGCGCTGAGCGCCCAGCTGCGGGACCACGCATGACCGGACTCCGCCGCACGCTCCTGCTGGCGATCGCCGCCTTCCATCGCTGGCGCGCCGAGCGCGACCTCGACGCGGGCGCCGAGCACAAGCGCAAGGCGGACGAGGCGGAGCGCCGGGCGGAAGAGCTGCTTTGGAGAGCCCCCCGATGAAGATCACCGACGAGCGTCGCGAGATCATCCTCAATGCATGGGACAGCGGATCCTCGGCGAGCGAGATCGCCGCGGCGCTCGGCGATCAATCGCGCAGCGCGGTCCTCGGCGTCGTGAACCGCGCCCGCGACGCCGGCGATCCACGCGCCTCCAAACGCCGGGATGCCAGTCAGCCGAAGCCCAAGCCGAATCCGACAGGAAAGAAGTTCGGTGGCGCCGCCGCTCGCTTCCTCGTGGAGAGAGCGCTGCGGAAGCGGAAGGCCGCGCTGATCGAGGTGGCTGCAGCGCCGGCGCCCGAAGTCGCTGAGATCTCCGTCCCAGAGCTCGAGATGCCCGCGCCGGCTCCGACCGAGACCGCCGTGCCGTTCCTCGAGGCGCGTGGCTGCCACTGCCGCTTCCCGCTGTGGTCCGGCGCCGTGCCTCCCATGGCCCAGGCGATGGTCTGCGGCGCGCCGCGCGTCCGCGACTCCTGGTGCGCCGCTCACCTCGAAGTCGTCTCCGCGAAGCCGACCGGCATGCTCAGCAACGCCGCCATGCGCAAAGCCGCCGCGAGGGCCGCATGACCGCGATCACGCACCCCGGAGAGCGCGGAAGCATGACCGAGCTGGCGATGGTTCGGCTCGCAGACGAGGGCGTGCCGATCAAGGCGCTTGTCCGCGTCTTCCGCCGACCGTTCGACGAGGTCGAGCGGCTGCTCAAGGAGGCGAAGGACGACGGCCGGATCATCGATCTGCCGGCCCCTGACTGGCCTTCTGGCGCCCGCCGCGATGAGCGCGTCCCGACGGTCGTGGTCGCGCGCGGCCGGCCGTCCCTGGACTTCATCCTCGCGGTGCGCCGGACGTTCAGCTTGTCCGCCACTCCGGCGACGATGCTCGCCGAGCTGATCTGGCGCGGCCGCGCCTCCAAGGCCCACCTCCACGAGGTCATCGAGAGCGAGGCCGAACCGAAGATCATCGACGTCTTCATCTGCAAGATCCGCGGGAAGCTCGCGCCGTTCCAGCTCGGCATCGAGACGGTCTGGGGCTGGGGCTACGCGCTCGAGGATGATGTCCGTGCGGCCATGGTCCGCCGGATCCGCGAGACCTGCGACTGCAACACCGATGTCTTCGCCATCCGCGACGCTGACGAGGTGGTCGCGTGAATGCGCTGATCGTCTCGCAGGAGGCCCTTAGCCGTATCCGGGGCATGGCCCAGGCGCGTCCGGACGACGAACGCCTCTACGTGGCCGAACTCGAGCAGGAGGTCCGGATGCTCCGCGAGGAGAACCGGCAGCTTCGGGCTGAGAAGTTCGCGATCGCCCGAGCGCTTCGCTCCCGGCGGAGGGCGGCATGAGCGCGTGCTGTCCACATTGCGGGAAGCCGCTGCCGACCATCCGCCGCTCGGGCGCTGGGCTCACCCCACGCATGAGCGAGCTGCTCGGCTTCATCGAGGCGCACGTCGCGGAGCATGACTATGCGCCGACCCAGCAGGCCATGGCCGATGCGATCGGGCTCGCCAGTCGCAGCGGCGTCAACCGGATGATCGGCCAGCTTGAGGAGCGCGGCTACATCCGCCGCATGCGGGGCCGCCACGGCGCGATCGAGATCGTGAGGCAGAGCGGATGACCGCGGCGCGGACCTTCGAGGGGCTCGAGCCGGCCGGCTACCGCGTGATCTACGCGGATCCGCCGTGGCGCTTCAGCGCCGGCCCGTCCCGCAATCCATCAAAGCACTATCCGACGATGCACCCGCGGGACATCGCGGCGATGCCGGTTCGCGACCTGGCGCATCCGGAAGGCTGTCGGCTGCTCATGTGGGCGACCATGCCGATCTTGCCGGCTGCCTTGGACGTCATGCGGGCGTGGGGCTTCCGCTACTCGACCGCCCGTGTCTGGGCGAAGCTCTGGCCGTCCGAGGACGAGATGTTCGTATATCCGGACAGCCTCGCCCGCGGCACCGGCTACGAGGTCATCGGCAACTGCGAACTGCTGATCATCGCGAAGCGCGGGCGGCCCGGCGCAATCGTCGGCCGTAAGCCGGCCAGCCTCTTCTTCGCGCGCCGCCGCGAGCATTCCCGAAAGCCGGACATCACCCGCGACGAGATCGTGCGGCTGTTCGAGGGCCCGCGCTGCGAGCTGTTCGCGCGCTCAGGCCACCCCGGCTTCGACGCTTGGGGCAACCAGACCACCAAGTTCACCACCGCAGCCTAGGAGCCTCCCATGGCACGCCGTCCGCGTGGAAAGAAGAACTCGCCCGAAGCCGAAGCCAAGACGGAAGAGCAGGGCGTCGGCCCCGGCCACAACAGCACGCCCGAGCCGCTGACCGATGAGGAGCGGCGGGCGCTCGCCTACCACCACAAGCGCTTCTACGTCGCCGCGCTCGCGGCGAAGAAGAAGGCCGACGCCGAGCTGAAGAACGTCGCCAAGAAGGCGAAGGGCGACGAGATCCCGGTCAGCATGATCAAGCACCTGATCGCGCTCGACACCGAGGAGGGCAGGGCGAAGATCGAGGCGGAGATCGCCGAGGCCTACAAGGCCGCGGCGTGGGCCGGCGTCGGGTTCGGCGCGCAGAGCGATCTCTTCGCCCAGCCCGATCGCACCCCGCTCGCCGACAAGGCCCGCGCCTCCGGCGAAGTGGCCGCCATGCACGGCGACGACTGCGATCCCCCTTATGACCACGGCAGCGAGCTCGGCCAGGCGTGGATCACCGGCTGGCAGGCCGGCCAGGGCGTCATGGCCTCGCTGTTCAAGAAGCTCGAGACGTCGGCGAGGAGGACGGCGAAGCCGGCGTCATCGAGGGTCGGCACCCCCAGTGACAGGGCCTTGTCGTACTTCGAGCCGGGATTGTCGCCCACCACCACGA
>JAEZHP010000079.1 GCA_023416515.1 Pseudomonadota bacterium
GGTGAAGCTGTTCGTCGAGTACCTCTACGAGGTGGCCGCGGCGGCCAAATAGGAGCGCTTCAGCGCGGAGCGACCGCGCTGCACGTGTCGGTGGGGAGCGCCTGTCCCTTGCGGCAGCGCTCCGCCATCTGGCGGAATTCGCGGCCGCGCCGCTCGTCTTCCTTGCGAAGTTCCCGGCCGCGCTTTTCGTCGGCCTCGGCCTGGCTCGTCGTTGCAAGGTCGATGGCCTTGCTCGTCGCCTTTACCGGCATGGTCGCGACATCGACCGCGGTCTTCGCGACGGTTGCGACGGCGCAGCCGGTCAGCGACGCGGCGGCGGCAAGGGCGAGGAACAGTCTCACGCGGCGAGAATCGCAGCCTTTTGGCTCAGCGGCAATGCGCGTTCACAGCTGCATTGCCTCCTGCGCCAGCGCTTCGGCCTGAACGAGGAGCGTTTCGTCCGCCTCCATGCCCGACGGCAGAGCCTCGCGCCCGACGATCACCATCAGCGGCACCGCCATCGGAGTGATCCGCTCGGCCTCCACATGGACCATCGTCGCCGCGGCCCGGTCGACGAGGCGAACGAGGCGGCCGAGCTCGGTCATCCGTGCGCGGGCGTCATCCCAGGCGGCGCGCAGCAGGAGATGCTGCGGCTCGTAGCGGCGAAGTACGTCATAGATGAGATCGGTCGAGAAGCTTACCTGGCGACCGGTCTTCTTGCGTCCCGGATGGTGGCGCTCGACCAGTCCGCCGATAACCGCGACTTCGCGGAACGCGGTCTTGAGCAGATAGCTGTTCTCGACCCAATCGATGAACTCGCGCTCGAGGATGTCGGGGGAGAACAACGATTTGGGATCGCGGATCGGCTCGATCCCGTAGCAGGCGAGGGCGTAGTCATTGGCGACGAAGCCCATCGGCTTCAGCCCCGCCGTCTCCATGCGCCGGGTAATGAGCATTCCGAGCGACTGGTGCGCGTTCCAGCCTTCGAAGCTGTAAGCGACCATGTAATGAAGCTTCTCGTGCTCGAACGTCTCGACCAGCAACTCGTTGGGCTCGGGGATTCGCGAGCGATAATCCTGCACTTCGAGCCATTCGCGCACGTCGTCGGGAAAGCGGCGCCAGTCGTTGCGGTCCGCGAGCATGTGCCGGACCCGATTCGCTAGGTGCGTCGACATGCTCATCCGCTGGCCGCCGTAGGTGACGATCCGCGCCGGCTTCGACGAAGCATGGACGAGGATGTCGGTGTCCTTGAACTGCTCGACCTCCAGGCTGAGGCCGGAGAAATAGAAATGGTCGCCCGGCGACAGCGTCGAAGCATAGCCTTCCTCGATCGTCCCGAGCTTGCGCCCATTGCGGAACCGCACGGTCAGCAGCGGCTGCTCGACGATGACTCCCGCGTTGAGCCGGTGCTGCTGCGCTACAGCCGGGCGCGCCAGCCGCCAGCAGCCGTCGGGGTCCTGCACCAGCCGTCGGAAGCGGTCGTATGCCTTCAGCGAATAGCCGCCGGTGGCGATGAAGCTCAGCACTTCATCGAACGTCTCCGTCTTGAGCCCGGCATAGGGCGCACAAGAGCGGATTTGCGCGAGGAGCTCGCCGGGATCGAACGGCTCGGCGCAGGCGACGGCGAGGATGTGCTGGGCCAGCACGTCCAGCGCTCCCGGCCGGAACGCCTCGGGATCCAGCTCGCCTTCGCCGATGGCGTCGAGCGCGGCGCGCGCCTCGAGATATTCGAAGCGATTGCCTGGCACGATCATTCCGAGCGAGGGCTCGTCGAGCCGGTGGTTCGCGCGACCGATCCGCTGCAGGAGGCGCGAGCTGCCTTTCGGCGCCCCCATCTGGACGACGAGGTCGATGTCGCCCCAGTCGATTCCCAGGTCCAGGCTGGCCGTGCAAACAAGGCCGCGAAGCCGTCCGTCGGCCATCGCCGCCTCGACCTTTCGGCGCGCTTCAAGGGCCAGGCTGCCGTGGTGGATCCCAATGGGCAGTGCCTTGTCGTTGACCGCCCACAGGTCTTGGAAGATCAGCTCGGCGAGGCTGCGCGTGTTGCAGAAGACGAGCGTCGTCTTGTGGCGTTCGATCAGCTCCATGACCTCGCGCGCGGCGTGGCGGCCGGAATGGCCGCCCCACGGAATCTTGCTCTCGGGGATGAGGATCGACAGGTCGGGCTCGGCGCCGGGGTCACCCATCACCAGGTCGACTTTCGAGGCATCGGCGCCGGGAGCCAGCCATGCGCGATAGGCGTCGGGATCGCTGATCGTCGCGGACAGGCCGACACGGCGGAGCTTTGGGCTCAGCGCCTGCAACCGCGCCATCGACAGCGACAGGAGGTCGCCGCGCTTCTCGCGGGCGAAAGCGTGAAGCTCGTCGACCACAATCGTCTTGAGGTCCGCAAACAGGGCAGCGCTGTCTGGATAGCTGAGAAGCAGGCTCAGGGATTCGGGCGTGGTCAGCAGGATTTGCGGCGGACGGATGCGCTGGCGCGCCTTGCGGTCCGACGGGGTATCGCCGCTGCGGGTCTCGACGCGGATATCGACGCCCATCTCGCCTATGGGTCCGAGGAGATTGCGCTGGACGTCGACGCCCAGCGCCTTGAGCGGCGAGACGTAAAGCGTGTGCAGCCCTTCGGCCGGGCTTTCCACGAGGTCGCAAATCGTCGCCAGGAAGCCCGCGAGCGTCTTGCCGGAGCCGGTTGCAGCGACGAGAAGCGCGTTGCGGCCGCGTCGGCCGGCCTGCAGCATGTCGAGCTGGTGCCGCCGCGGCTGCCATCCCCGCGCAGCGAACCATTGTTCGACGATAGTGGGGAGTCCGGCCTCGCTCAGAGGTCGTCAGTTCCCTCGCGGCGGCGAACCTCTTCCTCGGCATAGGCATCGCGAGCCCCGCGCTCGGCGATTTCGTCCTCGCGGGTGCCGGGTCGCCGGTTGCCCCAGCGGAACGCGAGCCAGACGAGCAGGATCAGCAGGATCACCGGCCCGACGACGTCCATCATCCACCACCAGAAATCGTCCATTCCTTGTTCCTCCCTGTCGCCGGAACGAGTCGCCTTTTCGGCTAGTATAGCTCCCATGGCGCGTGTCGGTTCCTGGATCGAGGCATTTCCAGAGGGGATCTACGTGCGCCCCGCCGACGCCTGGATCGATCCCGCTCAGCCCAAGCCGCGCGCGCTGATCACCCACGGCCATTCCGATCACGCGCGCGGCGGGCATGGCAGCGTGCTCGCGACAGCGGAAACGCTGGCGATCGTCGCGCTGCGCTACGGCGACCAGAACGGGCAGGGGGTCGTTTACGGCGAAACGACACGCGTTGGCGACGTCGATGTAAGCTTCGTTCCGGCCGGGCACGTGCTGGGCTCGGCACAGATCGTTCTCGAGCATGGCGGAGAGCGGATCGTCGTTTCGGGCGATTACAAGCGGCGCGACGATCCGACCTGCCACGCATTCGTGCCGGTGCCCTGCGACGTCTTCATCACCGAAGCGACGTTCGGCCTTCCCGTGTTCCGCCATCCCGACACCGGCGGCGAGATCGACCGGCTTCTCCACCGCCTGCATTCGGATGAAAGCCGCTGCGTGCTGGTCGGCGCCTATGCGCTAGGCAAGGCGCAGCGCGTGATCGCGGAGCTTCGCCGCCGCGGTCATGACGAGCCGATCTACATCCACGGCGCGCTCGAGCGGATGTGCGCGCTTTACGAGGAGCATGGAGTGGCGCTCGGCGAGCTTCGACCCGCGACGGGAGCGTCGAAGGACGAGCTGAGGGGGAAGATCGTGATTGCCCCTCCGGGAGCACTCAATGACCGCTGGTCGCGGCGGCTTCCCGATCCGGTAACGGCGATGGCATCGGGCTGGATGCGCGTTCGGCAGCGCGCGCGGCAGGCGAACGTCGAGCTTCCGCTCGTCATCTCCGACCATGCCGACTGGGACGAGCTTACCTGCACGATCCGCGAGCTCGAGCCGAGCGAAGTGTGGATTACGCACGGCCGCGAGGAAGCGCTCAAGCATTGGTGCATGACCCGCCAGATCAAGGCGTGCGAGCTGAACCTGGTCGGCTATGAGGACGAGGACGACTGAGCCTCAGTGCGCGGCTTCCGTGCGCTCCACTCCTGATTTCCCAAGCTGCTCATCGAGCTGGCCGACCAGCCGCTCGAGCGCGGCTTCGTCCTTCGCCTCGGCGCGTCCCACGAGCACGTCCTGCGTGTTGGAAGCGCGCAGAAGCCACCAACCGTCCGCCGTGTTGACGCGAACGCCGTCGGTCGCGTTAACGGTGGCGCCGTCGCTCGCCAGCCGATCGCGTACTTCCTCGACGACAGCGAACTTGCGGCTCTCGTCGACCGGAAAACGCATTTCGGGCGTCGCGACCGACGTCGGCATCTCGTCCACCAGCTCGGTCAGGCTCTTGCCAGACTGACTGACCGCTTCGATGACCCGAACGGCCGCGTAGAGCGCGTCGTCGAACCCGTACCACCGGTGCTTGAAGAAGATGTGGCCGCTCATCTCGCCCGCGATCGGCGCGCCCGTCTCCCTCATCTTGGACTTGATGAGGCTGTGGCCCGTCTTCCACATCAACGGCTCTCCGCCGAGCTCCGCGATGCGATCGAAGAGCGTCTGGCTGGCTTTGACGTCGGCGATGATCGTCGCACCGGGAAGCTCGCGCAGCACCGGCGCGGCAAGAAGCATCATCAGCTGGTCGCCCCAGATGACTCGGCCCTTGCCGTCGATCGCGCCGATCCGGTCGGCATCGCCGTCGAAGGCGAAGCCGATATCGAGGCCGTTGTCGCGCACGAGCGCCTTGAGATCGGCGAGATTGGCCTCGACCGTTGGATCGGGATGGTGGCTCGGGAAGGTGCCGTCGATCTCGGTGTGGATCGTGAAGTGCTCGCCCGGAAGCTTCTCGACGAGCTTCAGCACGGCGCGGCCGGCCGCGCCGTTGCCGGGATCCCCGCCGATGCGATAGCCGTTGCCGCTGAAGTCCTCCACCAGCCGGTCGACGTAAGCGTCGAGGATGTCGGCCTCCTCGACCTGGCCGTCGCCGTCGCTCCACTCGCCCGCCGCGGCCCGGCGTCCGAGCTGCTGAATCTCGGCGCCGAACACGGAGCGTCCGTTCAGAAGCAGCTTGAAGCCGTTATATTCGGGCGGGTTGTGGCTTCCCGTGACCTGGATGCCGCCCTGAACGTCGAGCGTGGCGGCGGCGAAGTAGAGCATCGGGCTCGGGCCGACGCCGATCCGAACGACGTCGAGGCCGCTTTGCGTGAGTCCGTCGACCAGCGCCTGCTCGAGCTCGGGCGAATGGAGGCGGCCGTCACGGCCGACCGCGATTCGATGCGCGCCTTCGTCGCGGGCGAGCGAGCCGTAGGTCCGGCCGAGCGCGTAAGCGTCGTCGCGGCCGAGCGTCTGCCCGACGATTCCGCGAACGTCATATTCGCGGAGGATAGTTGCGTTGAATGTGTGGGTCATCGCCCGGGCGAACACACTAGTTGTCGGGTTTGTTCAACCCGTCATTGCGAGCGAAGCGAAGCAATCCAGTTGGATTGCCGCGTCGCGTGCGGCTCCTCGCAATGACGACTAAGCCACTTTCTGCTCGGGCTCGACGCCCGGGATGCCGAGGCCGGAGATCATCTCGCGGAGCTCCTGCCGGGCGGTGATGTGGCCCATGCCGACGTCGCTGAGCTGCTGGAAGTCGAGCAGCGTCAGCCCTTTCGGGAACAGCTCGCGGTAAATGACCCGCTCGCCAAGCCCGGGGATCACGCGGAAGCCGACGCGCCGCGCAAGCTCGTCGAGGGCCGCGCCGACCCGGCGAAGGTTGTGCGAATCGATGTGCTGCAAGCGGTTGCGAAGAACGACCCAGTCGACGCTCTTGCCGGTCGCCTTGGCCCGCTGGGTGCGGCTGTTCCAAATCAGCTCGGCGTAGAAGCTCGGCTTGGTGACCTTGAAGTTCTCGGGATGGACTTGGCCGATCAGATCAAGGTCGACGAAGCTGTCGTTCATCGGCGTCACGAGAGTGTCGGCCTTCAGGATCGCTTCGCGCGCGACAGGGTCGGCGCGCCCGGGCGTGTCGATCACGACGATGTCGGCGTCGGCAGAGAGAGCCTCGATCGCCTCGTCGAGGGAAGCGCCCTCATCGAGCACCTGGTAGCGCGCCTGCGGAAGCTCGGTCTCAAGCCGGCGCATCGTCGAATCGCGGTTCTCCAGGTAGCGGGTCATGGTCCGCTGCCGGCTGTCGAGGTCGAGCGCGGCGACCCGGCTGCCCATCGCGGCGAGAGCGATGGCCGTATGGACGGCAGTCGTCGATTTGCCGGTTCCGCCATTTTCAATGGCGAAGACGATGAAGTGCGGCTGGCCCATGGCGATTCAGGCTCCCCGGCCCCGTGTATTTGACCCCCCGCGCGTTGAAAGCGCGGCCCAACGCAAAGCTTACCGGAGGCGAATCCGCGGTGCAAACGATCCGTGACATCGGCCAGCTCGGCAGCGCGCTTGTCGCGCTTCGGGCCGGCGGCGCCCGGCTCGCGCTCGTGCCGACGATGGGGGCCCTCCACGCCGGCCACCTATCGCTGGTCGAGGAAGCAAAGCGTCAGGCGGATCGCGTCGTCGCCACCATCTTCGTCAATCCGCTGCAGTTCGGCGAAGGCGAGGACCTCGACCGTTACCCGCGGCAGGAAAAAGAGGATGCGCGAGCGCTCGAGCAGGCCGGCGCCAACCTGCTCTGGATGCCGACGCCGGAGCAGATGTACCCCGCCGGCTTTTCGACGAAAGTGTCGGTGGCGGGGCTCAGCAGCCGCTGGGAAGGCGAAGCCCGGCCGGGCCATTTCGACGGTGTCGCGACGGTCGTCGCCAAGCTTCTCACCACGGTCCGGCCCGACGTCGCCATGTTCGGGGAGAAAGATTTCCAGCAGCTCGCCGTGATCCGCCGGATGGCGTCGGACCTCAACCTCGGCGTCGAGATCGTCTCGGTTGCGACGGCGCGCGATTGCGACGGCCTCGCCCTATCGTCGCGCAACGCTTACCTCAGCGACGACGAGCGGACACGCGCGGCCGCTTTGCCCAAAGCGCTGAACGCCGCCGCCGATGCGATCGAGAATGGGAGGCCGGTCGGCGCTGTGCTCAGCGAGGCGAAGCGCGCGCTCAACGATGCGGGCTTCGCTCCGATCGACTATGTCGCGCTGGTCGATGCAGTGACCCTAGAGCCGCTCAATTCGCCCGCCGGGCGGATGCGCCTGATCGCCGCCGCGACGATCGGCCGAACGCGGCTCATCGACAATGTTCCAGTCGACCCGCCGAAACAGGGTTAATCGCGTTAACCATTTTTTCGCGAATGGACGCCGAAACTCTCCCGCAACGGGGTAACGAAGGGGGAGTGATCACATGGCCATCAGCCAGAAAGCGCAGGAGTTCCTGATCCGCAGCCGCATCGCCGATGCCGAGCGGGGCGACGTGGATGCGTTGTTCGAGCTCGGGCTCACCTATTCCACCGGCCGCGGCGGAATGTGCGTCGATCTCGTCGAAGCCCACAAATGGTTCAACCTCGCGGCGCTGTCGGGTTCGACGCGCGGCCAGGAATGCCGCGCCGAAATCGCGCTCGAAATGACGGCACGGGAGATCGCCGAGGCGCAG
>JAEZHP010000145.1 GCA_023416515.1 Pseudomonadota bacterium
CCGCCGGGGGGGGGGGGCGCCGGGGGGGGCCCAGTTCTGTCAGCCCTGCGCAGATCCCGACATCCCCACCCCTCAATCCCCCTCCCGCAAGCGGGAGGGGAAGCACCTACATCTCACCCCGCTGGCGCCTGAGGGCGTACCAGCGCTGGACGTTGGCATTATGCTGCTCGAGCGTCTCGGCGAAGATGTGGCCCCCGGTGCCGTCCGCCACGAAATAGAGATAGCGATGCGGCTCGGGGTTGAGCACGGCTGCGATCGATTCGCGGCCGGGATTGGCGATCGGCCCGATCGGAAGGCCGGCTCTCGCGTAGGTATTGTAGCCGTTGTCGGCCTGAAGCTCCGAGCGCAGGATTCGGCGGCCCAATGGGCGGCCGCGCGTCACCGGGTAGATCACCGTCGGATCGGCATCCAGCTTCATTCCCTGGCGAAGCCGGTTGGAATAGACGCCGGCGACCGCGCGGCGCTCGCTCGGCTTGCCGGTTTCCTTCTCGACGATCGAGGCGAGGATGATCGCCTCGCGCGGAGTGGTGACGACGCTGTTGGGCCTGCGCTGCTGCCATAGCCGCGCGAGCGTCCGCCGCATCGCCTCCTGCATCCGGGCGACCACCGCCGCCCGAGTCTCGCCGCGCTGGTAGGAGTAAGTGTCGGGAAGGATCGTGCCTTCCTCCGGCACCGGCGCGTCGCCGGTAAGGACGTCGGCGGCCATCAGCCGGTCGTGGACCAGAACCGACGGCATGCCCTCGGGAACGACGATGAAGCGCTGAAGCGTCCGGCCGCTCTGGAGCAAGGCCATGATCGCGGCCTCGCTTGCGCCGGCGGGGATTTCATATTCGCCGGCCTGGATCGGGGTGGAGCCGCCGAGCAGCCGGGCGCGCAGAAGGAACATGCGCGCCGAGCCGATCACGCCCGCCTGTTCGAGCGCCTCCGCGGCGCCGGCGACGCTTGAGCCCTGGGCGACGATCACCGGAGTCGCGGCCCGCGACGGGCCTCCGGCACTCCACCCGCCGATGACGACCCCGCCGGCGATCAGCGCGGCGATGACTGCCGCGATGACGGCGAACGCCAGGATTCGCGGCCGCTTGCGGCGCGGTTGCGACGGGACTCCGCCCTCGCGCTCCAGACGGTCGCGAATCGACGAGCCTGGCGGGACAGGCGGAACCGGCGGCGGTGCGGGCGGCTCTGGCGGTGCCGGCGGCGTGTCCTCGTTCATCGGCGTGCGGGCGGGCTTAGACCGCCTTCATCACCAGGCTGGCATTGGTGCCGCCGAAGCCGAAGCTGTTGTTGAGCACTGCCTTCACCTTGCGCTCCTTGGCGACGAGCGGAACCAGGTCGACGCCCGCGGTACCGTCGCTCGGATTTTCGAGGTTGAGCGTCGGCGGCACGATCTGGTCGCGAAGAGCGAGGATGCAGAAGATCGATTCGACCGCTCCGGCGCCGCCCAGAAGGTGGCCGATGGCCGACTTGGTCGAGCTCATCGACAGGTTGCCGATATGGTTGCCGAACAGGCGGCGGACTGCGCCAAGCTCGAGCTCGTCGCCGAGCGGGGTCGAGGTGCCGTGCGCGTTGATATAATCGATGTCGCCGAGATCAAGGCCGGAGCGCTTCATCGCGACCTGCATTGCACGGAAGCCGCCGGCTCCTTCCGGGTGCGGCGCGGTGACGTGATAGGCGTCGCCCGACATGCCGTAGCCGACGACTTCGGCGTAGATCTTCGCGCCGCGCGCCTTGGCCCGCTCATATTCCTCGAGCACGATCACTCCGGCGCCGTCGCCCATGACGAAGCCGTCGCGGTCCTTGTCGTAAGGGCGCGACGCGCGTTCCGGCTCGTCGTTGAAATTGGTCGAAAGCGCGCGCGCCTGGGCGAAGCCGGCGATCCCGATCGGGCAGATCGCCATCTCGGCGCCGCCCGCGAGCATGACGTCGGCATCGTCCATCGCGATCATTCGCGCTGCATCGCCGATCGAATGAGCGCCGGTCGAGCAGGCGGTGACGACCGCGTGGTTCGGGCCCATCAGGCCGTATTTGATCGAGACCTGGCCCGAGATGAGGTTGATGAGGCGGCCGTGCACGAAGTGCGGCGAGACCCGGCGCGGCCCCTTCTCGTGGAGGACCAGCGACTCTTTCTCGATGCCCGGGAGACCGCCGATCCCCGAACCGATCGACACGCCGACCCGGTAGCGCTCTTCCTCGCTCATGTCGGTGAGGCCGGCATCCTCGAGCGCCTGGCCCGCGGCGTCGATTCCGTAGACGATGAACGGATCGACCTGGCGCTGTATCTTGTGATCGACGCGCTTGTTCGGGTCGAAGCCATATTCATGATCGGCCGGCTTCACCTCGCAGGCGATCTTACAGGCGAAATCCTCCGGATCGAACTTGGTGATCCTGCCGGCGCCGCTCTTGCTCGCAAGGATGTTTCGCCAGCTCGTCTCGACGTCCCCACCCAGCGGCGTCACGAGACCAAGACCGGTTACGACCACACGGCGCATGCCGAACTCCCTTTTGTCTAATCAGCTATGCTGGCTGCTTCGCCAGCCGGGGCGATCTTCGAACACGCCCCAAATAGGCAAACGGCTCCCCGGCACAAGGACGGAGAGCCGTTCTTAAAATCGTACAGAGCGGGCCGGAGGCGGCCCGCGGCGGCGCTCAGCCCTTGTTCTGCTCGATATAGTCGATCGCGTCCTTCACGGTCGTGATCTTCTCGGCCGCGTCGTCGGGGATCTCGACCCCGAATTCCTCTTCGAACGCCATGACGAGCTCGACGATGTCGAGGCTGTCGGCGCCCAGATCGTCGATGAAGCTCGCTTCTTCGGTCACCTTGTCGGCGTCGACGCCGAGATGCTCCACCACGATCTTCTTCACGCGGTCGGGGGTGTCACTCATATCCAGCCTTCCTCCAGCTTGTGCTTTGTTGCCCCCGCCCTAGCCGCTGTCCCGTGCGGTGCGCAAGTGGGGCGAGAATGCGGCGGTCAGCGTCCTCGCGTCGTGGCGAGCGCCAGTTCGGCGAAGCGGGCCCCGACGTAGAGGCCGATCGAGGCCGCCTGAGCCTCCACAGTGTCCTGGGCCACCCCGGTGGCGACGATCCGCTCGAAAAGATCGTCCATCCTCACCTCCGGCAGGGTGTCCATGTTGCGCTGAGCGGGCGGCAACGCCTCGATCCACCGTTCAATCGGGGCGACACCAATGCCATGGCGGCCGAGAGCGGCGGTGGCTTCCTGACGAAGCACGAGAGCGGCGGCCCGCATCCCGACATTCGCGGCAAGGTCGGGGGTCCACGATCTTTGCCTGGCGCAGGCCTCCCCGGAATCTACGAAACTTTGCCGGACCGGTCCGCTCTGACCGCTCCCAGCCTCCTCGATCACCGCCGCGCGAGCCGAGGCTGGGATGCGGTCCAGGATGCAGGCGACATCGGCGTCCGGAGTTCCCGACTGGACCGCAACCAACGCGGCGATCGTGATGAACATTTGCCTTTCCCCCTTTCGGCCGCCGCGACTCGGCGTCTCGAAGGGAGCTTAGGCCAATCTCAGATCATCGCCATGCCGCCGTTGACATGGAGAGTCTGGCCGGTGACGTAGCCCGCCTCGCGGCTGGCGAGATACACAGTAGCGGCGGCGATATCGCTGCCGGCGCCGAGCTTGCCGACCGGAATCCGGCCGAGCAGCGCTTCTTTCTGGGCGTCCGGCAGCGCGTCCGTCATCGCGGAAGCGATGAAGCCCGGGGCGATTGCGTTGACGGTGATGTTGCGGCTGGCGACTTCCTGGGCCAGCGCCTTGGACATGCCGATGAGGCCGGCCTTGGAGGCGGCGTAATTGGCCTGGCCCGGATTGCCGGTGACTCCGACCACCGAGGTGATCGAGATGATTCGGCCGAACTTGGCGCGCATCATGGGCTTCATCGCTGCCCGGCAGAGCCGGAACGCGGCCTCCAGGTTGACCCGGATGACCTGGTCCCATTCCTCGTCCTTCATGCGCATTGCGAGGTTGTCGCGGGTCACGCCGGCATTGTTGACGAGAATGTCGAGCTGGCCGAGCTTCTCCACCGCCGCCGGCACCAGCGCGTCGACCGCGGCGGCATCGGAGAGATTGCACGGCAGGATGGCATGATCGGCGCCAAGCTCGGCCGCCACCGCCTTCAGCGCATCCTCGCGAGTCCCGCTCAGCGCCACCCGGGCCCCCTGCCCCGCGAGCGCCTTGGCAATCGCCGAACCAATGCCACCGGACGCACCGGTGACGAGCGCGGTCATTCCCGTGAGATCAAACATGCTTTTCTCTCCTAAACTCAGATTTCGCCGACGAGGGTGTCGATGTCGTCCATCGTGATCACGCTGGTCACCGTCACGTCGGGAGCGATGCGCTTGACCATTGGGCCGAGCACCTTGCCGCCGAGCTCGACGAAATGGGTGACTCCGGCGGCGGCCATCGCGGCGACGCTCTCGCGCCAGCGGACCATGCCGGTGACCTGCTCGACGAGGAGTCGGCGGATCTCGGCCGGGTCGGTCACCGGCGCCGCAGTGACGTTGGCGTAGACCGGCACGGCGGGCGCCGCGATGTCGACCTCGCCGAGCGCCTGGGCCATGCGGTCGGCCGCAGGCTTCATCAGCGGACAGTGGAACGGAGCTGACACCGGCAGCAGCACGGCTCGCTTGGCGCCTTTCTCCTTGGCGATGCCGAGCGCGCGCTCGACCGCCGAACGGTGACCGGAGATGACGACCTGGCTGGGGTCATTGTCGTTGGCGACGGTGCACACCTGACCGTCCGCGGCGGCATCGGCGATCGCCTGGGCGAGCGCTAGGTCGGCGCCGAGAAGCGCGGCCATCGCCCCCTCCCCGACCGGCACCGCCTCCTGCATCGCCTGTCCGCGCAGCTTGAGGAGGCGCGCCGTGGTGGCGAGGTCGAATGCGCCCGCGCCGCACAAAGCGCTATATTCGCCGAGACTGTGGCCGGCGACGAAGTCGGCCTTGGCGGCGAGGTCGATTCCAGAGGCGCGAAGAGTTGCGATGGCGTTGGCCATGATCGCCGGTTGGGCATTGGTGGTGAGCGTCAGCTCCTCCTGCGGCCCCTCCGCCATCAGAGCGCTGAGCTTCTGCCCGAGCGCCTCGTCCACTTCCTCGAAGACGGCGCGGGCGGCCGGGCTCACCTCGGCGAGCGCCTTGCCCATGCCGACGGCCTGGCTGCCCTGCCCCGGGAAAATGAATGCGCGCATGCCTCAAGCCTCCTCGTGTCGCGCGGCTGGTAGGCAGCGCGGCCGCGGGGCGCAAGCGTACGGGGATTGCGAAAAGCGGCCACAATTCTGAGCATTTCCGAAGGTTGACGAGCGCCGCCGGTTGCTTTGAGATCGGGACCAGAGGAACCATCGATGTCCAGCAGCCTCGCCGGCAAGGAGCAAAGACAGCGCATCGCGGTGCTGGCGGGGATCGCGCTTGCCTCGGTCCTGCTGTGGCAGACCGCCCTCGGCAGCCTGTTGCTGTATCCTTTCACGATATTGGCGACCTGGTTTCATGAAATGGGCCATGGCATCGCCGCGATGCTCACGGGGCGTGGGTTCGAACGCCTGCTGATCTTTTCCGACGGTTCGGGAGTCGCCGAGTCGCTTCGCCCTGCCGACGGCTACGGACTGACCGATGCGCTGGTCGCGGCGAGCGGACCGCTCGGGCCGGCGATCGCCGGAGCGCTTCTGATCGTCTTCTCACGCTCGCCCACCGCAACGCGCAACGCTCTGGGGGTTCTGGGCGCGGCGCTGATCCTGTCCACACTCATCTGGGTCCGGTCGCTCACAGGCTGGCTGGTTCTCCCGGCGCTGGGTACGGCGATCGTCCTGCTCGCGTTGCGCGGATCTCAATCCTTGCAGGGCTTCGTCATCCAGCTCCTCGGCGTGCAGGCGTGCATCAGCGTCTGGCGACAGTTCGACTATCTGTTCAGCCCGGGGGGAAGCGTCGGCGGCCAGCTGCAACGGTCGGACACCGGCGCAATCGCGGATGCTCTCCTCCTCCCCTATTGGTTTTGGGGCGCGGCCATCAGCGCGGCGATCCTGGCCTTGCTCTGGTGGAGCTTCAGACTCGCTTTTCGGGACTGACGGTGGGTCAGGCTAGCTGCCGCCCCGACCAACGCCTCTTGAGACTTGATTCTTCGTGCCGTCTCCGCCATGTGCCGCGCATCCGGGGCGAGGCTCTGCCTTTAGCGCCCCGGTTTTGCTTTGACTGAGACGACAGCCGGAGGGGCGTCCGCATTGGGCGGCGTCAGCGATCGGCCAAGATAAGGAAAGCGCGAACATGCCGCTCTACGAGCATGTGTTTCTCGCGCGTCAGGACCTGGCCCAGGGCCAGGTCGACGCGTTGGCGGAATCCGCCACCAAGATCATCGAGGACAATGGCGGCAAGGTCGTGAAGACGGAGACCTGGGGTCTGCGCAACATTGCCTATCGGATCGCCAAGAACCGCAAGGCGCACTACGTTCTGCTCGACTTCGAGGCTCCGGCCCCGGTCGTCGCCGAGCTCGAGCGCCAGACCCAGATCAACGAAGACGTCATCCGCTACATGACCATCAAGGTCGACGAGCACGAGAACGGCCCGTCGGTGATGATGCGTCGCGGTGAGCGCGACCGTGAGCGCGGCCGCGACCGTGACGGCGAGCGTGGCGATCGTGGTGACCGCGGCGATCGCGGCCCGCGCCGCGCCCGCGAAGAAGAAGTGGAGGCTTAATCCATGGCACGCCCGTTTTTCCGTCGCCGCAAGTCCTGCCCCTTCTCGGGCAAGGATGCGCCCCGCATCGACTATAAGGACGTTCGTCTGCTCCAGGGCTTCGTGTCCGAGCGCGGCAAGATCGTCCCCAGCCGCATCACCGCGGTGTCGGCCAAGAAGCAGCGCGAGCTCGCCCAGGCGATCAAGCGCGCGCGCCATCTCGGCCTTCTCCCCTACGTCGTGAAATAAGGAGCTTAGAGCATGGACGTCATCCTGCTTGAGCGCATCGAGAAGCTCGGCGCCATCGGCGACGTGGTGAAGGTGAAGAACGGCTACGCCCGCAACTTCCTCCTCCCCCGCGGCAAGGCGCTTCGCGCCAACGAGTCCAACAAGAAGGTCTTCGAGGCCAACCGCGAGCGGATCGAGGCGCAGAACGCCGAGCGTCGTTCGGCTGCCGAAAAGGAATCCAAGACGATCGACGGCACCACGGTGCAGCTGATCCGCCAGGCCTCCAACACGGGCCAGCTTTACGGTTCGGTGTCGGCCCGCGATCTCGCGGAGCTGCTTGAGGCCGAGGGCCACAAGGTCGCCAAGAACCAGATCGTGCTCGACCGCCCGATCAAGGCGATCGGAATGCAGGACGTGAAGATCGCCCTGCACCCGGAAGTCAGCGTCACCATCCACGTCAACGTCGCCCGTTCGCCCGAAGAGGCCGAGCTCCAGGCGCAGGGCGTCGACGTGATGGCGCAGATGTTTGAGCGCGACGAGGCCGGCTTCACCGAGGAGCGTCCCGAGGGCCTGGAGCCCGGCGAGATCGCTCCCGAGACCGAGGGCGAGGAAGCCCCGGCCGAGGAAGCCAGCGAAGCCTAAAGACAGAGGGCGGCTCCGAAAGGATCCGCCCTTTTTCTTTGATCAGTTGCCGCAGCTCCAGTCGGCGTCGACCTCGTTCGAGGTCCCCTGCGGGCGGTCGTTGAGGCGCGCGCGGGCGGGACCGGCGGCCACCTGGTCGGGCGCGGAGCGATCATAGGGCCGCCCGACGCTGACGCTGATCGCGTCGTTCTGGAAGAAGCCGCCGGTTGCCCCGACCGGCCCCTCGACGCGAAGCTCGATGCGCCGGCCGCGGCGGTTGACCAAGGCGCGATATTGCTCCGCCGCCAGCACCGGCTGGCCGCCGATGCGCAACATGCAGATCGGGCGAAGATTGGCGGCGACGAGGTCGCCCGGTTCGAGCGTTTCGAGACCGATCGTCGAGGGAGTCGGCTCCGCGTCCACGCTCTTGTTGGCGCCGAGGCCGAGCGCGTTGATCTCCTCTTCGCTCAGGCCCCTTCCATGCTCCCCGGAGCCGCAGGCGGCGAGAAGCAAGGCACCGCCGATCCCGATCGCGCGCAAACCCATCACGACTAGAAACCCATCAAGGCGAGCACTTCGCGGCGACTGCGTTCGTCCTTGCGGAAAACGCCCATCATCCGGCTCGTCGTCATCATCACTCCGGGGGTCCTGACGCCGCGGGCGGTCATGCACGCATGAGAGGCCTCGACCACCACAGCAACGCCCTGCGGTTGGAGATGCTCCCAGATCGCGTCAGCAACCTCGGCGGTGAGCCGCTCCTGCACCTGCAGGCGGCGGGCATAGCCGTGAAGGACGCGGGCCAGCTTGGAGATGCCGACCACCCGGTCGTTGGGGAGATAGGCGATGTGCGCCTTGCCGATGATCGGAGCCATGTGATGCTCACAATGGGACTGGAACGGGATGTCCTTCAGGAGCACGATCTCGTCATAGCCGCCGACCTCCTCGAAGGTGCGGGCGAGGTGGGCGCCGGGATCCTCGGCATAGCCCTTCGCATATTCGCGCCAGGCACGCGCGACCCGGCCTGGCGTGTCGAGCAGCCCCTCGCGGTCGGGATCGTCACCCGCCCAGCGGATCAGCGTGCGCACCGCCTCGAGCACGTCGGCCGGGATGGCGATGTCGCGCGATTCCTGGACGAGGTCGCCGTCCTCGGGTTCCTGTCCCTGCAATGGCTGCCCTTTCGCGCTTGTCTCGCGCGACGGGTACACAGGCGAGGCGCGGCGGGAAAGAGCCGAGACTAGACTCGGCGGAGTGAGCTCACCCAGCCGCGGCCGTTGGACAGGGCCGGATGCGAGTCCTTATGGCCGAAGCCAGGGCGTCGAAATTGATCCGGGTCCGGGGCGGTGATGGGGCGAAGCCCCTTGAGCTTGAGCATCAGCTCGGCCTCGTCCAACGGCTCGTCGAACTGGATTCCGGCGGCATTGCCGTTCGACCAGATCACGCGAGCGAATCCCTGGAAACCGCCACGCTCCAGGATCACGTCGGATCCCGGCCGGGGCAGGTCCACGCCTTCGATGCGCGCTCCGCCGCTGGAAATGTCGCGGATGCGAACGTCGATGTCGCGCGCCGGCGTGGCGAGCTTGGCCACCATCAGCACCCGGCTGCGGATCGACTGACGACGGCTCGCGCCGTCCTCGCCGATCAGCTTCAAAATAGAATGGCTGGCCATGCCATGCCCCCACGATTGTCGTCCCCGCGACGTCTATGCGCTCGCTTGGTAAAAATCGGCTTAGCGATGTTCGGAAAACGGCGGTGGTGACCCCGACAGGATTCGAACCTGTGGCCCTCAGATTAGGAATCTGATGCTCTATCCTGCTGAGCTACGGGGCCGTCCACCGCGCCGCCTTTTCGGGCAAGGCGCGGTTCGGGTCAATTCTCCTCGGTCGGCGGCGCGACCGGGAACAGGAGCGGCGCGACAGGGACCCCGTCCTCGGCAAGGCTCGCGGCCTGATCTGGCGTGGTCTGCCCGTGGATCGGGCGCGTCTCGGTGTCGCCGACATGCATCGCGCGCGCCTCGCTCGCGAAGCGGTCGCCGACCCATTCCGACTTCTTGAGCATCTCGCGCTGGAGCGCCGCGATCTTGCCGAGCATCTCCTTCACTTCGGCGGGCGGCGCCGACATCATGTCGGTTGCAGGAGCGGCCGCATTCCCCTTCTTCGGAACGGCGGGCGCCATCGGCGCCTTGGCGACGTCCGGGTCGCCGCACATCGGGCAGGCGACAAGGCCGCGCTGCTTCTGCGATTCGTAATCCTCGGACGATCCGAACCAGGCCTCGAAGACATGGCCGGCCGAAGCGCAGCGAAGGTCGAAGACGATCATGACCGAACCGCCTCCGGGACGAGCCGGCGGTGGGCGAGGACCGGGATCCGCGTGCGCACGTCGCCGACGACAGTCATGTCGAGATCGGCAAAGCCGAGGGCGGGGCTGTCCGCGCCCATGTCGAGAAGCACGCGGCCCCAAGGATCGATCACAAGCGAATGGCCATAGGTGGCGCGGCCGTCCTCGTGGCTGCCGGCCTGGGCGGCGGCAACAACGAACGCCTCCGCCTCGATCGCCCGGGCGCGCAGAAGCACGTGCCAGTGCGCCTCGCCGGTCGGAACGGTGAAGGCGGCGGGAATGGACAGGACCGTCGCGCCAGCCTCGCTGAGCCGCGCATAGAGGCCGGAGAAGCGCAGGTCGTAGCAGATCGAGAGGCCGAGCGGCCCGAGCGGGCTGTCGGCGAGCACCGGCGCCTCACCGGCGGCGAAGGACGCCGATTCGCGCCAGCTCTCGCCGGTGGGAAGGTCGACGTCGAACAAATGCATCTTGTCGTAGCGCGCGCGGATCTCGCCCTGGTCGTCGATCAGGAAAGAGCGGTTGACGAGACGGTCGTCCTCCCCGCCGAGCAGGGCCAGCGAGCCGAGCTCGACCCAAATGCCGTGCGCGCGCGCCGCTTCGCGGACACGGGCGAGCACCGGGTCGTCGCCCTCCCGCCGATAATTCGGCGCGGCGCGCTCGCGGTCCCGGTCGAGCAGCCCGCTCATCTCCGGAGTGAACAGCATGATAGCGCCGCCGGCCGCTGCCTCGGCTACCGCCCGGACCAGCGAGTCGCCATTGGCGGCGGGATCGATCCCCGTCCGCGCCTGATAGACTGCGATCCGCATTCAGCCCTGCAGCAGGGGATCGAGCCGGCCCGATGCCTCGAGGGCGTGGAGATCGTCGGAGCCGCCGACATGATGGTCGTTGATGAAGATCTGCGGCACCGTGAACCGCCCGTTGGAGCGGCCGAGCATCTCGTCGCGCTTCGCACCGCCGAGGGTGATGTCATATTCCTCGAAGGCGACGCCCTTGTCGCTCAGCAGCCGCTTGGCGCGGGTGCAATAGGGGCAGAACATCTTGGTGTAGATCTCGACGCGCGGCATTCTCGGTCCATCCTTGTTCGCGCGGCAGGTGAGCATGGCCGCCGCGCCTGTCAATGTTCGCCGTCGCGGACCACCCGCGCCCAGCACAGCACCGCCACCTCCGCGGCGCCCGCCCGCTTGAGGACTCGTGCGCAGGCCTCAGCAGTGGCGCCCGAGGTGAAAACGTCGTCGATGAGCAGGATGTTGCGCCCGGCGACGGCGCCGCGATGGCGATCGTTGATTCGGAAGGCGCCGCGCACCGTGAGCCGCCGCTCGCTCGGGCTCATGCCCTTCAGGGGCGGCGTTCGCTTGACCCGAAGCAGCAGGTCGGGCCGCACCTCGATCCCGAAGCGGCGGCCGAGCGCGGCGGCGATCAGCGCCGACTGGTTGTAGCCGCGCCGCCAGATCCGCCAGCGATGAAGCGGCACCGGGCACAGGATCGGCCGCGCGGCGGGATCGACATGGCGCGCCATCAGGCTTGCCATCGTCCCGGCGACCCCCGGCTTGCGGCCATATTTGAGCTTCAGCGCGACTGCTCGGGCGAGCTCGCCATAGGCCACCGCCGCGCGCAACCGATCGAAAGCCGGCGGATCGGCCATGCAGCCCGCGCACAGGGCACCCTCCCCTTCCCCGCCATGATCGAACGGAAGCGCGCACCTTGCGCAGCAAGGCGGACCGAGCAGGTCGAGGCCGGACCAGCATTGGTAGCAGAAGGCGTCCTGCGCCTGGGTCACCACCCCGCAACCTGGGCAGCGCGGCGGCAGAGCGAAGTCGACGACGACTCGCATCCCGGCCTGGGCAAGCCGCGCAGAGGCGCCGATCATGACCCGCCGCGGCGCTGGTTGACAGTCGAGTCAAAGCCCATCATGTCGCCCCCTCACCTCCCGAGGCCCGATGGCGGAGTGGTGACGCAGCGGACTGCAAATCCGTGCACGGGGGTTCGATTCCCCCTCGGGCCTCCACATTCCCCCAAGCTCGGGCACCAGGCGCTACTTAACCATGGCGCCGCCGAAAGAGGAACAGCGGGAATGCGTTATGACGTCGTCATCGTCGGGGCAGGCCATGGCGGCGCTCAGGCCGCGATCGCGCTTCGCCAGAACGGCTTTGCCGGAGGCATCGCGATCATCGGCGACGAGCCGGAGCTTCCCTACGAGCGGCCGCCCCTGTCGAAGGAGTATCTCGCCGGCGAGAAGACGTTCGAGCGGATGCTCATCCGCCCGGCCGCTTTCTGGCAGGAACGCGCCGTTGCAATGCTGCTTGGGAAACGAGTCGTCGCGGTCGATCCCGACGCCCACAGCCTGTCCACCGAGGGCGGCGAGACCGTCGGCTATGGCAAGCTGATCTGGGCCGCAGGGGGCACGCCCCGCCGTCTCGCCTGCGCCGGCACCGACCTCGCCGGGGTCCACACCGTACGCACTCGCGCCGACGTGGACAGCATGATCGCCGGGTTCGGCTCGGTCGACCGCGCAGTGGTGATCGGCGGCGGCTATATCGGGCTCGAGACGGCGGCGATGCTGACGAGGCACGGCAAGCAAGTCCTATTGCTTGAGGCCCTCGGCCGGGTGCTGTCGCGGGTCGCAGGCGAGCCTCTGTCGCGCTTCTACGAGGCGGAGCATCGCGCCCGAGGGGTGGACCTGCGGCTCGAAGCGACGGTCGATTGCCTGGTCGGCGATGGTCATGTCAGCGCCGTCCGTCTCTGCGACGGCTCGGAGGTCGAAGCCCAGCTGGTCGTCGTCGGCATTGGAATCGACGCCGCGGTCGAGCCCCTGCTTGCGGCCGGAGCGAGCGGCGGCAACGGCGTCCAGGTGGACGGCCAATGCCGCACGTCCCTTGCCGACGTCTTCGCGGTCGGAGACTGCGCGCTCCACCCGAACCGCTTCGCCGGAGGAGACCTGATCCGCCTCGAATCGGTCCAGAACGCGACCGACCAGGCCACGGTCGCGGCCAGGACGATCGCCGGGCTGGAAGCGGAATATGACGCCCTGCCCTGGTTCTGGTCCAACCAATATGACTTACGCCTCCAGACGGTCGGCATCTCGACCGGACACGATACCGCGCTGGTTCGCGGCGACCCCGCGATGCGCAGCTTCTCGGTCGTCTACCTGAAGCAAGGCCGGGTGATCGCCCTCGACTGCGTCAACGCGACGAAGGACTATGTCCAGGGCCGCAAGCTCATCGTCGAAGGCCTCGCGCCCGACCCTGCCAGGCTCGCCGACCCGGCCACTCCTCTCAAGGAGCTGGCCGGGTGACGCGGACTTAGCGGTTGCAGCTGGAGACGGTCGTCTCGAACTCGTCGCCGTCGCGGTCACGCAGATCGTAGGTGTAGGCGCCGCCCCTGCGGATCACGTCGCCGGTCTGACCGGTGCACAGGTCGCGGCTCACCACCCTGCGGAATTCGGCGATGCTGGACCTGTCGAAGTCGGCGTCGATCCGGCCCGTATAGATGATCTCAGTTCCGTCGAGATCGACGTCGGTGATCGTCAACACGCCCTCGCGCGCGGGCAACGTGTCGCGGAACTGGCGGACCTCCGCGCGCAACTCGTCCTCCAGCTCCGGATCCGCCTCCCGGCGGCCGCGGTCCTCGCGTGAATCTTGATCGCCATCGCGGTCGCGCGCCTCGGAATCGCTTCCGCTGTCGCGGTCGGAGCGAGAGGATTCGCGGTCGGAGCGGGAGTCTCGGTCGCCGCCGCCGCCACAGGCAGTCACCATGGCCAGCGCGGCAAGGACGAGCAGAGTACGCATGACTTATTCCCCCAATTTGAACACTTCCGCAGTTGGAACGCGCGCTCACGGCCAAGTCAAGCGACGCCGTGCCAATGTGTTACGGGTTGCGCCCGCACGGCCACCCTGCTTTCCTGCGCCATGAACCGGGGGGAATTGAGCGAAGCATGGTGGTGAAACGGCCCGTGAGCAGCGATGCGGAGCGGGCGATCCAACCGCTGGACGGCTTTGGCGAGGCCCACCGCTCCCTGCTCGACGACCGGTCGATCCAATTCAAGCTGGAGCCTTTCCAGCAACCCCAACTCGACCCGCCACCCGACATGAGCGGGCTCATCAACCTGGCGCCCTTCTTGCGCTTCATGTTCTGGGCGCTCGTCGCCGCCGCGGTCCTGTTCCTCCTCTACCTCATCGTCAGCCGCCTCACCGGCTTCAGCTTCCGGCGCCCGGCCAAGACCGAAGCCGAGGAGCCCGAATGGCATATTGCCGAGCAGCCTGCCCGGCGGCTGCTGGGCGACGCCGACTCGCTTGCCGCGAAGGGACTCTATTCCGAAGCCGCGCACCTTCTCCTGTTCCGAAGCATCGAGGAGATCGACCAGCGCCGCCCCGACACCATCCGCCGCGCTCTGACCAGCCGCGACATTGCCGGCCTTCCGTCGCTTCCCTCGAGACCCGCCCAGGCGTTCCGGGCGATCGTCCGGGCGGTGGAGCGAAGCCTGTTCGGCGGCCGCGCGCTCAATGCGGACGACTGGAGCGAATGCCGGGCGGCCTATGAGCGTTTCGCCTTCGCCGAAGGCTGGCGTGGATGACCAAGGAGACGAGCCCCTTCCGCCCGTCGCTGGTGATCGGACTGATCGTCGCCGGACTGGTCAGCTTCGCGGCGTTCGTGATGCTGCTCAGCTGGGGCGGCCAGGCCGGCGGGCGAAGCGGCGGCCGCGGAACCGCGCTTTCGGTCGCGGCGATCGGCTTCAAGGGCCTGGTCGACCTCACCGACGACTTCTACGACACCGAGCTGGTCCGAAATGGAAGCCAACTCGATACGGACGATCTCGTGGTGATCGCGCTCGAGCCGCAGACCGAGCCCGCGCAAGTCCAGCGGCTTCTCAACGAGCGATACGACGTACCGACTGTCGTTATCCTGCCCAAATGGGACGTGGTCCGAGACCCCGACCACCGCGGCTGGGTGCGCAGCCTCGGCCCCGACCTCGGCGGCACTGCCGAGCACATGCTGGACCTCGGCGTGGAGGTGGAAACGCTGAGTCAACGCCGCGCCGGCCGGGGGCGGGCACGCGGCTACGGAATGATGCGCGGCCTGTCGGTCCCGCTTCCCGCCTCACCCCAGGTGATCGACGGAAGCGACCTCGAACCGCTCCTCACCACGCCCGATGGCGACATTCTGGTCGCTCGGGTCGACGACCGGCCCCTCTACATCGTCGCCGACCCCGACCTGCTCAACAATCACGGCATTTCCGATCCCGGCCGTGCTCGGGCCGCAGTGCAGATGCTGGGGGTGATGAAGCCGGATAGCGGCGGTCCGATCCGCTTCGACCTCACCGTCAACGGCTATGGCGGCGGCCGCAGCCTGCTGAAGTCGATGCTCGAGCCGCCGTTCCTCGCCATGACCCTGGCTCTGATCGCCGCGGCAATCCTGGCCGGCTTGCACGGCGCCATCCGGTTCGGCCCGGCCCGGCCGCCCGCGCGGGCGATCCCCTTCGGCAAGGCGGCCCTCGTCGAAAACAGCGCCGGCCTGGTGAAGCTCGCGAGGCGGGACGTGCGCCTAGGGGGAGGCTATGCCGACGTTGTCCGCGACGACGCCGCCCGCGCCGGCGCCGCTCCGCCCAACCTGCATGACGAGGCGCTCGAAGCCTATCTCGACCGCTTCAGCCGGCCCGGCGAGCCGCCTTTCTCCCAGCTCGCCGCCACTCTTCGCTCCGCCCGCGACCGCCACGAACTGATGTCGGCCGCGCGCGCTCTTTTCCGATGGAAGAAGGACCTCATTCGGTGACAGTCGAAATGGACAAGGGCCGCACGCTCGCGGTCGGCGACGTCAAAGCGCTGGCGGACGACATCCGCCGCGAGGTTGCCAGGGCGATCGTCGGACAGGACGAAGCGGTCGAGCTCATGCTGACCGCTCTCTTCTCCTCCGGCCATATCCTTCTCGAAGGCCCCCCGGGCACCGCCAAGACCTTCCTTGCGCAATGTTTCGCACGGGTGCTGGGGCTCGATTTCGGGCGGATCCAGTTCACTCCCGACCTGATGCCCGGCGACATCGTCGGCTCGAACCTGTTCAACTTCCAGACCAGCCAATTCACGCTGACCCGGGGCCCGATCTTCTGCCAGCTGCTGCTTGCCGACGAGATCAACCGAACTCCGCCCAAGACCCAGGCGGCCTTGCTCGAGGCGATGCAGGAGCGCGCCGTCACCATCGACGGAGTGACCCATGAGCTTCCGCCGCACTTCATGGTGATCGCCACCCAGAACCCCATCGAGCAGCAGGGCGTCTACCCGCTGCCGGAGGCGCAGCTCGACCGCTTCCTGTTCAAGCACAGGATGGACTATCCGAGCCACGAGGAGGAGCGGCGCATCGTCGCCGCTCATGGCGCCCGCTTCGGCGCCCCGAGGCCGGAGGAATGGGGCGTGTCGCCGAAGGTCGACGCTGCTCTGCTCGAGGCCGCGATCGGCACCGTCGCCTCGCTGCCGATGGTCGGCGAAGTCGTCGACTATGTCGTCGGCCTGATCCGCTCGACCCGGACCGCGCCCGACCTCGAAGGCGGGGCCTCCCCGCGCGCCGCGGCCTTGCTCGCCGGAGCAGCGCGCGCGCGGGCGGCGCTCGACGGGCGCGACTATGTCATTCCCGACGACGTCAAGGCGCTCGCTCCGGCGGTGCTTCGCCACCGGGTCATCCTCTCGCCCGCCGCCGAGATCGAAGGACGGCCGGTCGAGAGCGTCGTCCAGCGGCTGATCGAAGAGGTCGAGGCGCCGCGTTGATCTATCCCACTCAAAGGATGGTTCTTCTGGCCGCCGCGGTGGCGCCGGTGGCGCTCGTCCTTGCTCTGGCCATGCCCGAGGCATGGACCGCGGGCTTGGGGCTGCTCTTCATGCTTCTCACGCTCGCCGCGCTCGATGCGCTGACCGGGCCCACGCCGCGCCAGTTGCAGCTGCTTTGCGACGGTGCCCAGATCGTCAATGTCGGAGAGACGTTCGAGGTCGACATCCAGGCGCGCGGCAACAGCGCTCCGCGCGGCGCTGAGATCGCCCTCGACGTCGAAGGACCGCTGGCGCTGGTCGGACGGATGCGGCGCCCGCTTCGGCCGACCGCCGGCCTCCCCGTTTCAGGAGCGAAGATCGCGCTCAGCGCGGAGCGGCGCGGAAGCGGACGGATCGCCGGCCTGTGGCTTCGCCTTCCCGGTCTTCTCGGCCTCGTGTGGAAGCAGCGTCGAGTCGAGTTCGACCGGCCGATCCTCGTCACGCCCGACATCCGTCCGACCCGCGACGAAGGCGTCCAGCTCGCCACCCGCGAGATGATGCACGGCCAGATCGCCCGTCAGCACATTGGCGAGGGCCAGGAATTCGAGTCCCTGGCCGATTATCGCCAGGGCATGGACCGGCGCTGGATCGACTGGAAGCAGTCGGGGCGGCACACCCGGCTGATCGCCAAGGAATATCGGGTCGAGCGCAACAACAACATCGTCCTCGCGATCGACAGCGGCCGATCGATGTGCGAGCCGATGGAGGGCGTGCCGCGGGTCGACAGCGCGGTCGCCGCCGCGCTGCTCACCGCGTTCGTCGCTCTCAAGCAGGGCGATCGTATCGGTCTATTCGCCTTCGATTCGAAGCCACGCGCGTCGAGCAAGGTGGTGTCCGGGCCCGCCGCCTTCGGGGTGCTTCAGCGGGTTGCGGCGGACATCGAATATTCGAGCAACGAGACCAACTACACGCTCGGCCTCGCGACGCTGGCAAGCGGGCTCAAGCGGCGCTCGCTGATCATCGTCTTCACCGAGTTCACCGACACGGTCGCAGCCGAGCTGATGATGAGTGCGCTCGCGCCGCTGCTCGGCAAGCACCTGATCCTGTTCGTCGTGCTTCGCGACGCCGAGCTCGACGCATTCACCGCCGCGGAGCCCAGCGAACCCGACGACCTCAGCCGCGCCGTCAGCGCGGCGGGGCTGCTTCGCGAGCGCCGGCTGGTGCTGACCAAGCTGCGCCATCTCGGCGTGGAAGTGGTCGAGGCCCCCGCCGCGCAGGCCGGCCCGTCGGTGGTGAAGGCCTATATGGACCTCAAGCGTCGGGGGCGGATTTGAGCACCCGCGCCATCGCCCGGCAGTTCCGCGAGCAGCGCGAGGGGGACTGGCAACGCCTCGAGGCGATCCTTCGGGTCGCCGAACGAAAGTCGGTTCGGGCGCTTTCGGACGACGACCTGCTCGCCCTTCCCGTCCTCTACCGCGGCGCCCTCTCCTCGCTTTCGTTGGCCCGCGAGACCTCGCTCGATCTCGAGCTCGTCACCTATCTCGAGGGGCTGTGCGCTCGCGCCTATTTCTTCGTCTACGGGGTGCGCACCACCGCTGGCGCCAAATTCCTGGCCTTCTTCCGTGCCGACTGGCCCGACGCGATTCGAAGCCTGTGGCGCGAGACGATCGTCTCGGCTCTGCTCATGGTCCTGGGAGCGGTCGCGGCCTATCTGCTCGTGTCCAACGACCCGACCTGGTTCGAGGCCTTCGTTCCGGCCGACCTTGGCGGCGACCGCAACTACCAGGCGAGCGCCGAGGAACTTCGCCAGACACTCTACCACGCACCGGAGGGCGGCACCGGCCTAAGCTTCTTCGCGACCTTCCTGTTCACTCACAATGCGCAGGTGTCGGTGATGTGCTTTGCACTCGGCTTCGCATTCGGAGTGCCCACCGCCATGCTCCTCGTCCACAACGGCACGATGATGGGCGCCTTTTTCGCCCTCTTCCAGGACAAGGGCCTCGCCTTCGAGCTTGGCGGCTGGCTGTCGATCCACGGGACTACTGAACTGTTCGCAGTCGTCCTCGCCGGCGCCGCCGGTTTCAGGATCGGCTGGGCAGTGGTCTTTCCTGGCGAGCAGACTCGGCTCGTGGCGGCGACCGGGGCCGGGCGGAGCGCCGCGATCGCGATGATCGGAGTTGTCATCATGCTGATGTGCGCCGGCTTGCTCGAAGGCTTCGGCCGCCAGCTGATCACCGGCGACTGGACCCGCTACTTCATAGGCTGGACCCTGCTCCTGCTGTGGCTGGCTTATTTCTATGTTCCCAGAGGAGTTGCGAGGAGGGTGGAATCACCCGCCGGCCCGGCATCCCCGACCGAGAAGGATCGGCGCGCCGATGGCTGAGGCGCACGTCCTTGGCCCCCACGCGGCGCGCGACCGCCGAAGCCTGGTCACGCCTGAGGGCGTCGATCTCAGCCTGGGCCTCGCGACGGGCAGCCAGCGAGTCGGCGCGTTCGTCGTCGATTTGCTGATCATGCTCCTCGCTCTCATCCTTCTGACCCTGCTCGCGGCCTTCTCCGCGATCGGTTTCAGCGCGTCGGGCGGCGGCGAGTGGGCGCTCGAATTCGTCGGCGCGGTGTGGCTGATCGGCTTCTTCCTGATCCGCAATTTCTACTTCATCCTGTTCGAAGCGGGAACGCGCGCCGCCACCTGGGGCAAGCGCGCATTCGGGCTCCGAGTCGTGGCGCGCAACGGCGAGCGGCTGACAAGCGAGAGCGTCGTCGCGCGCAACCTGATGCGCGAGGTCGAGCTTTACCTCCCCCTCTCCTACCTCATCTATGCGGCGGTCGAGACCGACAGCGGCGATGCCCTGCTCGCCTGGGGCGGGGTGTTGTGGGTCCTCGTCTTCACCCTCTTCCCCTTCTTCAACAAGGATCGACTGCGCATCGGCGACCTCCTCGCCGGCACCTGGGTGGTGAACATCCCGAAGCGCAATCTCAGCTACGACCTCGTCTCGCACGCGCCGCCCGAGGCGACCGGCCAGTTCACCAAGGAGCAGCTGGACGCTTATGGCGTCTACGAGCTTCAGACGCTGGAGCAGGTCCTTCGCGACGGCCAGCCCGACACGTTGCGCCTCGTCGCCGGCACGATCCGCGAGAAGATCGCCTATTGGGGCCCGGGCGACGACTACGAGTTCCTGTCCGCTTACTATCGCGAAGCACGCGCGGACATGGAACGCGGCCTGCTGTTCGGCAAACGCCGAGCGGACAAGCACGACCGCTAAGCCCCTCCCTGAAAGAGAGGGGATGGGGGCGGGTAGCGCTGAGGCGGCTCGATGCCGCCGAAGCGCTGCAAGTCACGGACTTAGATCTCCTGGCGCGCGGACGCGCGCACCCACCCCAACCCCTCCCTGTCAGGGAGGGGCTTAGCTCATTGCAGCTCGTGGCGTCTGAGAGCGTGGCGGAGCTGGTCGTAGGTGAGCTTGAGGGCCTGGGCGGCGGCGCGCTGATTCCAGCGGCACTTCTCAAGTGCGGCGGCGAGGATCGCCTTTTCATATTCGGCGACGGCGAGACGGAAGTCGCCGCACTCGCCGGGGTCGTAGCCGCTGGGCGGGGGCAACGCCGGCAACACTTGCTGCGCCGACGAAGCGATGGCTTCCGGCTCCGCTTTCGGACGCGGTCCGGTCGGAGCGGGCGCCCAGGGCGAGGCGAAGGGATCGAAGCTGATCTCGTCGATCGGCGAATCCGGAACGCCCCACCGATAGACCGCTCGCTCGATGACGTTCTTGAGCTCCCGGATGTTGCCGGGCCATTCGTACGAAAGCATCCGCTCGCTCACCCGTTCGCTGAAGCCTGGCCACACTTCCCACTCGAGCTCCATCGCCATTCGCCGGCCGAAATGGTCGGCGAGCACCGGGATGTCGCTCTCGCGATGGCGGAGCGGAGGAAGGGTGACGACCTCGAAGGAGAGGCGGTCCAAAAGGTCGGCGCGGAAGCGGGATTCGTCGACCAGCCGCGGTAGATGCTCGTTAGTCGCAGCAACGATCCGGACGTCGACCCGAAGCGGTTTCGACGCGCCGATGCGTGTCACTTCGCCATATTCGATGGCGCGCAGCAGCCGGTCCTGAGCCGGGCTCGAAAGGGTCGCGAGCTCGTCGAGGAACAGAGTGCCGCCGTCGGCCTCCTCGAAGCGTCCCGGGCGCGCCTTGGCCGCGCCGGTGAAGGCGCCGGCCTCATGACCGAACAGCTCCGCCTCGATCAAAGTCTCGGGCAGGGCGGCGCAATTCATGGTAATGAGCGGGCCGTCCCAGCGGGAGGAAAGGTGGTGGAGGCGTTCGGCGATCAGCTCCTTGCCGGTGCCTCGTTCGCCGATCACCAGCACCGGCCGATCGAGCGGAGCGGCGCGGCTGGCGCGCTCGACCGCATCGAGAAAAGAGGTGGCCTGCCCCACCAGCTGCGTCGCCCGCTCCATTCCCGAAGCTTGGCGCAAAATCCCAGTACTTGGCAACTTCTTTGTGCCGGCGGGCTTACGCAAAAGCCTGCTTTCCCGTGGGTTTCCAATGGATACCCAAGATTGGCACACGCCTTGCTGTATGATTTCCGAGCAGCGCCGATGCGGCGGGCTCATGGTTCAGGGAGGGAATTTCACGTGACCGGCTTTACTCGCCTCTTCGCTTTCGTCAGCCTGATCACGGTCGTCGCGGCCGTGACCGCGGGCGGCTGGGATGGTGCGATCGGGGAGCCGGCCGCCGCGGTGTCGAAGGTGGCGAATGTCGCTGCCTGAGGCCCGCAAGCTGCCCATGCTGGGAGTATATCGGTCGGCGGACGCGCCGCGTGCCGGTCCCTCCCTGCACAAGATTTTGAAGGAGCCTGTGTTCATGGGAATATTTTCGCGGACCCGCGACATCATCGCCGCGAACGTCACCGACCTGCTCGACAAGGCCGAGGACCCCTCCAAGATGATCCGGATGATCATCATGGAGATGGAAGAGACCTTGGTCGAAGTCCGCGCCTCCGCTGCCCGGACGATCGCCGACCAGAAGGAGATGCGCCGCCAGATCACCAAGCTCGACCGGGTTCAGGAGAGCTGGGTCGAGAAGGCCGAGCTCGCGCTCTCGAAGAGCCGCGAGGATCTCGCCAAGGCCGCTTTGTTCGAGAAGCAGAAGGCCGCGGACCTCGCCGACCAGCTGAAGGCCGAGATCGAGGTGCTCGACGATGCGCTGCGCGCGTCGGAAGCCGACATCGCCAAGCTTCAGAACAAGCTGCGTGAGGCCCGCACCCGCCAGAACGCGATCATGACGCGGATGGAAAGCGCCCAGAACCGCACCAGGATGCGCGAAATGTATGCCGGTCCGAAGGTGGACGAGGCCTTCTCGCGCTTCGACGTTCTGGAGCGCCACGCCGACCTCGCCGAGGGCGAGGCCGACGCACTGAGCCTCGGCGCCGGGCCGAAGAGCCTCGACGACGAGATCGCCGAGCTCAGGAATGCAGACAAGGTCGACGCGGAGCTCGAGGCGCTCAAGGCCTCGCTTGCCCGCCGCACCAATGGCGGCGACGCCAAGCAGGAGGGTTGATCACATGGAAGACGTACTCATCCCTCTGATCATCATGCCGATCCTGTTCATCGCGCTGCCGTGGCTGATCCTTCACTATGTGACCAAGTGGAAGGTCAATTCGAGCCTCACCGGCGAGGACGAGAAGATGCTCGACGAGCTTTATGAGCTCGGCCGCCGCCTCGAGGAGCGGATGAACACCATCGACCGGATCATGCAGGCCGACAATCCCGGCTGGCACCCGCTCGGCTACGACAACCGGCCGAGCCTGGAGAAGCCCGTCGTCAGCGATTTCGAACCGCGGCGCAGCAACGTGCCGACCCGAGAGGAGCGCATGTGATGGCTGGTCAGAACACCCGCTTCTACCTCGACAAGGAGCACGGCAAGTTCCTCGGCGTCTGCGCCGGAATCGCCGACTATTGGGGGGTCGACGTCACGATGGTGCGGATCGGCACCGTGATCAGCCCCTTCGTCATCGGCCCGTTGGTCCTTCTCGCCTATTTCCTGATCGCGTTCATGGCGCCCAACCGGCCCCGCGAGCTCGACCAGCTTGCTCCGGCGGAGAAGGAATTCTGGCAGAAGGTGCGTAAGAACCCGAAGCGCAGCGCGCGGATGGTCCGTGCCCGTTTTCGCGAGATCGACCGCCGCCTCGCCGACGTCGAGACCTATCTCACAAGCCCCGACCGTCGCCTCGCCCGCGAGATCGACAGCCTGCGCTAAGTTATTCCTCAGGAGACTGCCCCGTGGAACCCGACAAGCTCGCCTTTTTGCAGACCATCTTCCCGTTCATCGCCATCATGGCCGCGCTCGGGATCGGCGGCTGGGTGCTGACCACCTGGCTCAGGATCAAGAACGGCTATCCGCTCGACGGCGCCTGGGGCCAGGCGGTCTATCCGAAGAAGAGCGACGAGGCGATGGAGCGGATCAAGCTGATCTCCCAGGAGAATGCGCAGCTCCGCGCCGAGCTCGGCTCGGTCAAGGATCGCCTCGCCAATGTCGAGCGGATCGTCACCGACGACAGCCACCGGCTGTCCCAGGAGATCGACTCGCTGCGCCTGACCAAAAATTGAGGGACCGGACATGGACGGAAAGATTTTCGCCCTGCTCTTCTTCGTGATCGTCGTCGGAATTCCGGTGATCGGGGGCATCCTGGCGGACATCCACAAGCGCAAGCTCAAGTTCAAGGAACGGGAGCTGGAGCTGATGTCTCACAACACCGCCGAGAAGGCCGCTCAATATGCCGCTCACACCGAACGGCTCGAGCAGCGCGTTCGGGTGCTTGAGCGGATCATCACCGACAAGGGCGTGGACGTCGCCGACCAGATCGAGGCTCTACGCGACAAGCCGCTCAACTAACCGCGCTCGAGGACATCCAGGGAGACGAACATGAACAGCAATGTCGCGATCATGGTGGTGCTGATCGTCCTGATCACATCGATCGCCGGGGTCATGCGCGCGAAATATGGCGGCCGCCGCGACCGTCACGGCAACCCGATAGCCGCCCAGGACAGTGGGGAGACCCAGCGCCTGCGCGAGGAGATGAAGGTTCTGAAGGAACGGCTTGCTGTGCTCGAGCGAATCGCGACCGACCGCAACCACAGTCTCGAGCAGGAATTCGAGCGGCTTCGCGACCGCTGAGGAGAATGCAGATGGACGGCATGCTTACGACGATGATCGTCACGGTTGCGGGCCTGGCAGGATTCCTTCTTCTCGTCGGCGCGCTGCTCCGCGGCTGGACCGATTGGCTCACCCTCAAGCGGGCCGAACTGGAAGCGCAGGACCAGGATCCCGTATCGCCGACCCCGGCGGCGCGGATCGAGCTCGCGGATCTCAAGGCGCGGGTGCGCCGGCTGGAGGCGATCGCCAACGGCGTCGAAGGTTGAACAAGAGATCGTCATGCTGAACTTGTTTCAGCATCCATCTGCGAGCCGCGGCGCGCTTCGAGAATGGGCCCTGAAACAAGTTCAGGGTGACAGGCTGGTGGTGACGCGAAGCCCGAGAAAAGCTAACGCCCGCCCATGCCCTCACTCGACGACGTTTATGACGATTACGAGCTTCTCGACGCGGACGACCGCTACCGTCTGCTGATCGACCTCGGCCGTGCGCTGGAGCCGATGCCGGACGCTCTCAAGACCGACGCCACATTGGTTCGCGGCTGCTCGGCCGCAGTCTGGGTCTATCCGGTTCCCCAGGCCGACGGGCGGCTCCATTTCCTCGCCGACAGCAATGCCGCGATCACCAAGGGCATCGTCGCTCTGGTGCTGCTGGCGGTTCAGGACCGTGCCCCCGGCGAGATCGCCGCGCTCGACATCGAAGGCGAGCTTGCCAGGTTCGACCTCAAGAATCAGCTCAGCTCGAACCGGACTCAGGGCATTCCCAACATGATCGCGCTTGTGCGCGAGACGGCCTCGCGGCTCGCGGCGTGAGCAGGGCGGAGGCGCTTGGCGAGGGCTTCGACCCCAAGCGGTTCATGTCTTACGTACGCCGAATCGGCCACGGCGGCGCTCTCGGGATCGCCTATGTCGATCACGGCCCCGACTGGGCCGAGCTCAGTCTCCCGTATGACGAAAAGCTGATCGGCATGCCCGACAGCGGAATCATCGCGTCAGGTCCGATCATCAGCCTGATGGACATGGCGACCAGCGTCGCGATCTGGTGCCGGCTCGACCGCTTCCGCCACCAGGCGACCCTCGACCTGCGGGTCGACTATCTCCGCCCGGCGACCCCGGGCCGCACGGTGATCGGCCGCGGCGAATGCTATGCCGTAACCCGAAACGTCGCCTTCGTTCGCGGCACCGCCCATGACGGCGACCCCGCCGATCCGGTCGCGCACGTCACCGGCACCTTCATGTTCACCGACTGAGGCTCAAAGCCCGCTCTTCCGCTCCTCGGCGCGCTTCAGCACCTCGTAAGCGGCCTGGATGGCATGGAAGCGCTTGGACGCTTCGGCGTCGTTTGGGTTGGTGTCGGGATGGTTGGCCTTGGCGAGGCGGCGATAGGCGATTCGCACGGCCTCGAAATCAGAGTCCGAGTCGAGCTCGAGGACGTCGAGCGCGCGCATCTCGTCGCGGCTTCGGCTTCCGTCCCCTGGACCGCCCCAGCCATAATGACCCGCGCTGGCGAACGCGTCCGCGCCCGTCCGCTCTTCCGCTTCGCGCTCGGCAGCGGCTTCCGCAGTGAGGCCCTCGAAATAATTCCAGTTGCGGTTGTACTCGGCCGCGTGCGCCTCGCAGAAATACCAGCGATCGCGGCTGTTGGGCGACTTCGGCGCTGGCCGGTCGCCGGGCTCCGAGCAGCCGTGACGGTCACACAGGCGAACCGATTCCGCCTCGCGCGCGCCGCCATAGCTCCGCCAGCGCGGAAATCCCCAGTCGTTCGATCGTCCCGGTTTCGCCATGGCCCCCATCTAGGGACTGAAATGCGAACGGGCCATGGCCAGAAGGCCACGGCCCGTCATTAATCCTGGCTGGCGGCGCGCGGCCCCGCCGCGCCCGAGCTTATGGGTACATCATCGCGCCGCCGGTCGCGATCGCGCCGCCGACGAGTGACAGCGCAACCGCGCCGATGATGATCCCGCTGACGATCGCCCCGAGCAGAAACCAGATGATGATCACGACGGCCGTGTAGCCGACAGCTTTTTGCTGCGGGATGCCGAGTACGGTCATGCTGCCGAGATACATGAGATAGGCGGCATAGCCGTAGGCCGCGAGCACGAGCAGGAACCCGATGATCGGAATGAAGCCGAGCACGCCGGCAATCCACACCGGAGTGCTCGAATAAACGACCAGCTTGAGCGCGGCATTGCCGGTGTTCCGCCCGTCAAAGCTCGGCGCCAACGCTCCCGCAATGATCCCCATGAGAAACAGAATGCCGAGCCCGATGACCAGGCCGAGGATACCGGTCACCAAGGTGAATGTGAAACCGAACACGCCGGCGAACAAAAGCCCGCCCAACACCGTGCCGATCAGCGGAAGCAGTGCCAGCGGAAGCGCGTAACCGATGAACAGCCGACCGGTATCGCCGGGCTCGGCGGCGATCTGAGCCCATTCCGGGCGCGGCTGCGTATTGATGTTGATGGCGCGCTGAACAAGATTCATGAGAACCCCCTCCCTGAATTGATCTGGAGCAACTCTAGGCGATTTATACGGGAGCGCAACAATGCCAGAGGGTCTGTAAGCCGGGTTCTGTCCACCACCCTTGCCGAAGCGCGGGCGGATAGGCGACCATTCCTCTCGCCCTGCCCTTGCGGACAGGGTCCAGCAACCAACCCGGGTGACGAGCCGGAACAGGCCCATGTGCCACCCCTATTCGGTCTTGCTCCCGGTGGGGTTTACCGTGCCGGTCCCGTTGCCGGTCCCGCGGTGGGCTCTTACCCCACCCTTTCGCCCTTGCCGGCCCGAAGGCCGGTGGTCTGCTTTCTGTGGCACTTTCCCTGGGGTCGCCCCCGCCGGTAATTAGCCGGCACCGTCGTTCCGTGGAGCCCGGACTTTCCTCGGACGCTTGCGCGTTCGCGGCCGCCCGACCCTCTGGCACGGCCAAGATAAACGCTCAGCGGCGCAAAGCCAATCACTCGTCGCCTTGCGGGCGCGGCAACAGCAAGGCGAGCAGCATCATCCGGCATTCGGCGTCGATCTCGCCGTCGAGGAGTTCCGGCCGGAAGCGGCGCTGGAAGGCGATGATGGCCGCCATCTTGTCGCTGACATCATAGCCGAAGCGTTCCAGCGCGAGCAGGAAGCCCGCTTCCGTCCAACAGGGATCCATCAAATTCTTGGTCGGGCGCGGCAGCGCGAGGCGAAGGCGGGCAAGCTGTGCCCAGGGAAACAACTCCCCCGGGTCGCGCTTTCGGGCCGGCGCGACGTCGGAATGGCCCACGACATTGCCGCGCGTGATCTTGTGGCGTTGCTTGACGTCGGCGACCAAGCGCACGACGGCGTCGACCTGAGCCTCGGGAAAGGGCTCATAGCCGTTGCTATGGCCGGGATTGTCGATCTCGATTCCGATGCTGTCGTCATTGACGTTGGTGAACCCGCGCCAATAGCTTCGCCCGGCATGCCAGGCGCGCCGCTCCTCCGGGACCATTCGGACGACTTCGCCCGTCTTGGTCACGAGATAATGGCACGACACTCCGGCGGCCGGATCGCACAGCCGCTGGATCGCCTCCTCGGCGCTCAGCATATCGGTGTAATGCAGCACGATCATCGAGATCGGCCGCGAGCGCTCATCGTGGTTCGGGGAAGGCCGCTCGATATACTCTGACATGGGCCGCGATTCCGCGCCAAAAGGCGCGTGAGGTCAACTTAAATCAGGCGACTCGACGCGACGCGGCGGCCACCGGCGCCGGCACATACAGGCCCCTGTTTTCGGGATCGGACACGAACCGGTCGGTCTGGCCGATCACCGTCTCGGCGGCGCCGAGCATCAGCGCACCGTGCGGAGCGACCGCGTCCGCCATTCGCGAGAAGGCGAGCCGGCGCATGTCCGGCGCGAAATAGAGAAGCACGTTTCGGCACAGGATCATGTCGAACTGCTTGGGTTCCGGCGGCCGCTCGACGATGTTGCGCACCTCGAAGCGGACCATGTCGCGAAGCTTCTGCGAGATCTGCCAGCCGCCCTCGCCTTCCTCGCCGAACCAGCGGACCATCTGAAGGATCGGCAGGCCGCGCTGGACCTCGAACTGGCTGTACTTGCCGGCGCGCGCGCGTTCGATCGCCGAGCGGGAGATGTCGGTCCCGACGATGTCGACCTTCCACCCGCGCCAGCGCACCTCCTGCTCCGCGAACGTCATCGCGATCGAATAGGCTTCCTGGCCGGTCGAGCAGCCGACGCTCCAGATCGAGATCCTCTTCTCCGACGCGCGCGCCGCCTCGATCCGCTTCAGCGGACCACCCATCAGAAGGTCGAAAGGCAGCCTGTCACGGAAGAAGAAGGTCTCGTTATTAAGCAAGGCCTCGATCACCTGTTCGGTGAGCGCTGGCGATGATCCCGTCACCAGCTTGGTAACGAGATGATCGAGATTGTCGAAGCGATGCTGTCGCATGATCGGCGCCAGCGCGGTGTCGATCCGCCAGTTGCGGTTGACCGCCAGTTGCTGCCCGGTCCGCGTCTCGAGCAGACTGGCAAGGATTCGACGCGACGAACTGCTCACTTCCACGCACCGTCTCCAAGGCGTTTTGCAACTCGGCGAGCGAGGTCGCGCGGCGGCAGCACGGCGCTGGCAAGGCCAGCCTCCGCCACCGCTCGCGGCATCCCCCAGATCGCCGAGCTGAACTGGTCTTGCGCCAGGATGACGCCGCCGGCCGCTGCCAGCGCCTGGCTTCCCGTGAGGCCGTCGCGGCCCATTCCGCTCAGCACCACCGCAAGGCCGCCGCGGCCGTAAACCTCGGCAACCGAGGCGAGCATCGGATCCACCGACGGCAGGCAGCCCGAAGGCGCTCGCCGCGTATCGAGCTTGACCCGGACGTCGCCGCCCCGCCGGGTCACGCAAAGGTGAGCGGTCCCCGGAGCGACGTGAAGGCGATCCGGGATGAGCGCGTCGCCGTCCTGGACCACTCGCGCCTCGCGCCCCGACGCCGCCGCGATCTGCCTTGCGAAATGGGGCATGAACAGTGTGGGCAGGTGCTGCGTGATCAGGATCGGGATGCCGGTCGGCTTGGTAAAGCTCGCGAAGAATTCGTTGAGCGCGTGCAGGCCGCCGGTGGAGGCACCAATGGCGAGGCAGGTCGGGATGCAATTCGTCGTCTCGCGCAGCTGTATGACGCTTGCCGCGGCGGGGACCGCCTCCTCCTCCCGGTCGGCGACGCTGGCCCGGCCGATCCGGCGAACCCGGTCAGCGAGCACTTCGGAGAAGCGGCCTCCGAACATCCCCGCGATCGGCTTGGGAAGCGTGTCGGCGGCTCCGGCGGCAAGTGCTTTCACCGTGCTCTGGGCGCCATCGCCGGCACCCGTGGATACGACGAGGACCCGGGCGCCCTTCCCGGCCGCGATGATGTCCGGCAACGCCGCGATTCCGTTGCCGGTCGGCATTTCGAGGTCGAGAAGAACGATGTCGACGGGGACGCTCTTGAGAGCGTCAATCGCTTCGCCTGCGCTGCTTGCGGTTGCGACGACCTTCAAGTCGGAATGCGACTGGACCATGCGTGTAAGCACGGCCCGCGCCACCGACGAGTCGTCGACGATCAGCAGCCGGATCGGATCGGCATCGGCGCCGCTCCCCCGTGACTGCCGCGCCTGCAATGCAGGCTGCGTGGTCACGCGACTCCGACGATCTGCAGCTTGGAGTGGAGGGTCTCGCGGTCGAACGGCTTCATGACATATTCGTCGGCGCCGGCTTCGATCGCCGCACGGATGTGGGCAAGGTCGTTCTCGGTCGTGCAGAAGACGACCTTAGGCTCGGTTCCGCTCTCGCTACGCCGAAGCTCGCGAAGGAACTCCATGCCGCTCATCACCGGCATGTTCCAATCCAGCAGGATGACATCCGGCATCGAGCTCTCGCAATGGGTGAGCGCGGCCCGTCCGTCCTCTGCCTCCTCCACGGAAAATTCCAGGGTTTCAAGGATATGCCGCGCAACCTTGCGGATCACCTTGCTGTCGTCGACGACCAGGCATGTCTTCATTGGGGAGGCTCACTCTCGTTGTCTGCACTTGGTGCTTACCCCCAAGAAGTAAGCACAACTTTAAACCCCGGCCGAAGCTAAGCAGCTTCTTCGAGCGGGAGGCCGGCGATGAGGGCATGCGGATCGACCAGCAGGAGCAGGTCCTCGCCAGCCTCGACCATTCCGGAAGAGACACGGCTCCAGCCCTCGCCCGGGCACGCCTTGAACGGGACCGGCGGCCCCTTGGCTTCGACGACGTCCTCCACCTGCTCCAGAAGCAGCGCGTAGGTGTGGCCGCCCGAAGGCACCACGATCGCCTCGGTGCTGCCGACTTCGGCCTCGTCCTCGAGACCGAGCGCGACCCAGCTGTCGATCACCGTCAGAACGCGGCTCCGCAGGGCGGAGAGGCCGGCAATATGGTGTGCGGCGCCCGGAACCTTGGTGAGCCCTTCGAGCTCGACCACAGCCTCGACGTCGGCGGCGGGAAGCGCGACCCGGCGGCCGGCGAGCCGGACGATCAGCAATAGCTCAACCATGATTGCTCACCTTGGCACTTGCCCCGAGCGCGTCGAGCAGAGCAGCGCGGTCGTAGCGGTAGATGGTGTCGGAATCGGCGGCGGCCTCGGGAGTCGCGCGCAGGCGAAGCACCTGAGCGCCTGGAGGCGCCACGGGCACAGGCGCATCGGCGCTTGCGACCAGCAAGTCGGCCTCGACCCCCTCCTCGGCGCCGACCACATCATAGCCTAGGCTCTCGACGAGCGGGCGAAGCATGTTGTCCATCCACGGGTCGCCGAGCGGCATTGCGCAAACCCGGCGTCCCTCGCGGGGGGTGGCCGCATCGCAATGGGCGAACAGCCAATGCGGATCGACCAGCTCGACCTGCTCGCCATTGATCAGGATGACTCCAGCAATTTCGCCGGCCGTGCGGGAACGGCGCACCTTGCCGGTGAGCGGCAGGATGTCGATCACCTCTTCGAAGGCATAAGCGAGCTCGTTCAAGCCGTCGCTGAGGCGAAGAATGCGGATTTTCTCGCGGTCCGGAGTTTCGACGCAGCCGGCCAGCGGGAGGATCCCGCCGTCGATCGCCACGCGCAGGCGTCCGGCGGTGAACCGGATAGAGTCCGGAAGGACATCCTCGATCCGTTCGACGACGGCGAGGCGAATGGCGCGGCGGCTGCCGTCGAGGCCTCGGAAGACGAGCAATTGAGCATGCTCCTCGACCTGCGCCTTCTTGGCGCTGTCGGCGACCCGGTGCTCGCGCTCCTTCTCCTGCTCGGCAATGGAAGCCTTGCTCGCGATGCCGGAGGGGTCGAGCAGGAGAACCGGGCGTCCGTCGTCCGCCAGAGTCGTGCCGGCGTAAAGGCCCGCCGCCATGATCGCCGGAGCGGCCGGCTTCACCACCAGCTCCTCGTGATCGAAGACGGCATCCAGAAGCAAGGCATAGACGTCGCCGCCAGCCGGCTTCAGCAGGATGATCGTCTGGTCCTTGCCCGTGGCCTTGCGCCGAAGGCCGAGCAGGTCCGTCAGGGTGATGAGCGGAACGCGTCGCCCGCGGATGGTGGCGATGCAGGAGTCTCCGATCGTCTCCAACTTCACGGCGCTTCCGCTCGTGCGCAGAATCTCTTCGATCGCAGCACGCGGAATGGCGAAGGTCTGGCCGCCCGCGCTCACCGTGAGAGCCGGGATGATCGTCAGGGTCAGAGGCACGCGGATGGTGAAGCGCACCCCCTGCCCAAGCTTGGAATCGACTTCGACCAGTCCGCCGATCCGCTCGATATTCGCACGGACGACGTCCATGCCGACGCCACGGCCCGAAATGGCGGTGACTTCCTGGGCGGTCGACAGGCCGGCCTCGAAGATGAGGCTGATCTTCTGGGCCTGGGACAGACGCTCGGCCCGCTCCGGGGTCAAGACGCCGTTTGCCAGCGCCTTCTTGACGAGCTTGTCGCCGTCGATACCGCGGCCGTCGTCGCCGACCTCGATGAGGATTTGGTTGCCGGACTGGCGGGCGCAAACCTTTAGCCTGCCCGTGGCGTCCTTGCCGGCGGCGGCGCGCGCGTCGCTCGGCTCGATGCCGTGGTCGATCGCGTTGCGGACCATGTGGGTCAATGGGTCGCGGATCATCTCGATCATCTCGCGATCGAGCTCGACATCGCCGCCGTCCACTTCGAGACGGACCTGCTTGTCGAGCTCCGACGCGATGTCGCGCACCATCCGGGGAAGCGCCGCGAAAAGATTGTCGATGCGCTGCATGCGCGTGCGGGTGATCGCGTCGCGGATTTCGGCTATGCAGGCGGACACGCGGTCGAACGCGGCTTCGACGGCCATGTCGGTCGGCGCCTCGCGGAGGCGGCGGGAGAGCTCGTTGCGGGCCAAGACAGCGTCGGAAACGCCGCTCATCATTCGATCAAGCAGATCGACTGAGAGGCGGATCGAGCGCTGTGTCTTGCGCGCATCGCCAACGGCCACCTCGGCGCTTGCCGCTTCGACAAAGGGCATGGCGCCGGTCTTGAGCGCCTCGATCAGCAGCCCGTCGTCTTCCGATGCGAGGGATTCCCCGGTTTCCAGTGCCTGGACGAGCTCGCCGATCCGGTCGATCACGGCCAGCACGCAACTGACCAAAGCAGGGTCCGGGCTGCGCTTGCCCGCGCGCACTTCGGCGAGGGCGTCCTCGGCCGCATGGCTGAGCGCTTCGAGCCTCGGTAGGTCAAAGAATCCGCAATTGCCCTTCACCGTGTGGACGAAGCGGAAAATCTCGTCGAGGCGCGCGCGGTCGCCCGGCGCGGATTCCCACGCGACGATCTCGCCGCCGAGAGCCTGCAGCATGTCGCGGGTTTCCGCGATGAAGTCGTTGATCAGCTCGTCCATGGTTCCGTCCGCAGGTGGCGGCGGACCTTATGGCGAGCGGCTGGTAAAGAAGGGGTTTACCGCTTCAGAAGCGGAGGCCTGCCCCAAGCAGGAGGACTCCGTCCTCGTCGTCGGCGAGCTGGATCTGGCCGCCGCCTTCCGCGACGAGGCTCTGCGCAAGCCACGCAGCGGCGGCGCGGGGCGCGAGATCGCCCTCGGCCTGGGCGCCGGTCAGGACCCGGCGAAGCTCCGGATCGAGGACGATGCGCGTCCCTTCGGCTCGAATGACGATATCCATTCCGCCCGCATAGCGCTCCGCGCCGATATCGAGGCGGCCGCCGCGGACGAGCGCGTCGCCTGCGATGAGAACGAGGTTCAGGAGGATCTTTAGCGCCGACTTGCTCATCGTCGGCTCCTCGACCATCCAGCCGATCTGGATGCGGCCGTCGGTGCCGAACAGGCCGTCGATCGCCTGTCGCGCTTCGCGTGTGTCGACCTCGTCGGAAAAGCCGCCGGCAGCGCCAAACGCCAAGCGGAAGAATTTGAGCTTGTTCGCAGAGGCCCGGGCGCTCTCTCCCAGCAAGTCGAGGCAGCGGGCGCGCATCTCCGGGTCATGCTCGTCGGCGAGCAGCTCTATGCCGTTGTTGAGCGCGCCGATCGGGCTCAGCAGATCGTGGCACAGACGCGAGCAGAGCAGGCTGGCGAATTCGTGGGATTTCATGCGGGGCGCGACGATCCGTGCGGGTTTCGGTTCCGGTTCGGTTCTTTGGGCGGGAATGCAGCGACTTGCAAGGCGCACTCTGCCTTGAAGATTTCGGCGCCGACACCATATCGCCACGAGTGGGGGCGTCGCAAATCATAGAAGCGCGGGTGGCCGAGGATGCTGCCGGTTGGCGGCTCGACCGCGCGCTCGCGTCCGCAGTACCGACATTGTCGCGCGAGCGGCTGAAAGCGTTGATTTCAAGCGGGGCGGTTGCCGATCCCCAAGGGACCGCGGTTCGCGACCCAGCTGCCAAGGCAGTGCCGGGCGGCGTCTACGCTGTCTCCGTGCCGGAGCCGAAGCCGGCGCATAACGAAGCGCAGGACATCCCCCTCGAGATCGTCTTCGAGGACGATCATCTGCTCGTCGTCGACAAGCCTGCCGGCTTGGTGGTCCATCCGGCCGCGGGCAATATCGACGGGACTTTGGTCAACGCTCTTCTCCACCATTGTGCGGGGCGCCTCAGTGGCATTGGCGGCGTTGCGCGGCCGGGCATCGTCCACCGCATCGACAAGGACACGTCGGGGCTTCTGGTGGTCGCCAAGACCGATCGCGCCCATGAAGGGCTTGCGGCGCAGTTCGCGAAGCACAGCATCCACCGGTCGTACCGCGCGATCGTCGCGGGGCTGCCGAAGCCGCCGAGCGGAACCGTCGACGCGCCGCTCGCGCGATCGAATGCCGATCGCAAGAAGATGGCGATCGTCCCGACCGCGCATGTGTCGGGTTTGTCGGCTTCGCGCCGCCACGCGCCGGAGCCGCCGGGCCGCGGCAAGCGCGCCGTGACCCACTATAGGCTCGTCGAGCCGTTGCGCGGGGCATCGCTCGTCGAGTGCCGGCTCGAGACCGGGCGCACGCATCAGGTGCGAGTCCACATGGCCTCGATCGGCCATCCGCTGCTTGGGGATCCGGTCTACGGGCGTCCTCGCCCGGAGCATAAGGATGTGCTCAAGCGTTTGAATTTTAACCGTCAGGCCCTGCACGCCGCCGAGCTCGGCTTCGTTCATCCGGTCCTGAATGAAAACTTGTCGTTCAAAAGCGCCCTTCCATCGGATATACAGGAACTGTTGAGGGCGCTCACCGTATAGGCACGATGGTGCCGGGTCCGCAGCATAGCGGACAGCGCCCAGGGAGTTGAAGAAAGTCATCATGGCAAGCGGTCGAAATGTCCCGGCGACGATCCCCGCCACCGGAGGTGAGGCGGGGCTCAATCGCTATCTCTCCGAGATCAAGAAATTTCCGATCCTCACGCCCGAGGAGGAATATATGCTGGCCAAGCGCTGGACGGAGCATCAGGACACTGAGGCGGCCGCCAAGCTGGTCAACTCCCACCTTCGCCTCGTCGCCAAGATCGCGATGGGCTATCGCGGCTACGGCCTGCCGGTCTCGGAGCTGATCTCCGAGGGCAATATCGGCCTCATGCAGGGCGTGAAGAAGTTCGAGCCCGAGAGGGGCTTCCGCCTCGCCACCTACGCGATGTGGTGGATCCGCGCGTCCATACAGGAATTCATCCTGCGCAGCTGGTCGCTCGTGAAGATGGGCACCACCGCGGCCCAGAAGAAGCTGTTCTTCAACCTCCGCCGGATGAAGAACCGGATCGAGGCATTCGAGGACGGCGACCTCAAGCCAGAGGACGTGGCCAAGATCGCCACCGATCTCGGCGTCTCCGAAGAAGATGTGATCTCGATGAATCGCCGCATGGCGATGGGCGGCGACACGTCGCTCAACGTTCCCCTGCGCGAGGACGGCGAAGGCACGTGGCAGGACTGGCTGGTCGATGCCGAGCCGCTGCAGGACGAGCGAGTCGCCGACGCCCAGGAGAGCCGGGTCCGCCACGAGCTGCTCGTCGAGGCGATGGAGTCGCTCAACGACCGCGAGAAGCACATCCTCACCGAGCGTCGTCTCACCGACGATCCAAAGACGCTCGAGGAATTGAGCCAGGTCTACAATGTCAGCCGCGAGCGCATCCGCCAGATCGAGGTGAGGGCGTTCGAGAAGCTGCAGAAGGCGCTGATGAACCTCGCCGGCGAGCGGCGCCTGCTGCCCGCCGGCTAAGTGGCCGCATCCGCTGAGGCGCGCCCGCGGCCGCGTCCGAAGAAAACCCGACCCAGGCGCTCGCTCGGCCGGCGGCTTTTGCTGCTTCCGTTCAAGATCCTGTTCTGGTTCGTGCTGGTGAGCATCCTGTGGGTGCTCGCCTACCGCTTCGTGAACCCGCCTATCACCTTCACCCAGATCGGCGAGATGACCGCCGGCAACGGCGCCCAGCGCCAGTGGATGAACATCGAGCGGATCGATCGCGACATGGTCCGTGCCGTGATCGCCGGCGAGGACAGCAAGTTCTGCTCGCACAACGGCTTCGACCGCGAGGCCATCGAGGCGGCGTGGCGCCGCAACCAGGCAGGCGGAAGCGTGCTCCGCGGCGGATCGACGATCAGCCAGCAGACCGCGAAGAACGCTTTCCTTTGGCAGGGCGGCGGCTTTTTCCGCAAAGGGCTGGAAGCCTGGTTCACCCTGCTCGTCGAGACGATGTGGCCCAAGCGCCGGATCATGGAGGTCTATCTCAACGTCGCCGAGACGGGGGTCGGCACCTTCGGGGCCAATGCGGGGGCTCAGCGCTACTTCAACAAGGGCGCGGATCAGCTGACTCGACAGGAGGCGGCCCGGATCGCTGCCGTACTGCCGCTGCCCAAGCGCCGCGACGCGGTAGCCCCGGCAGGGTTTACCCGTCGCTACGGCAACACCATCGCTGCGCGGATGGTCGCGGTCGAGCGGCAGGGGCTCGACTCCTGCGTCTATGATTAGAAACGGGTGACGATGCCGGCGTAGAGCTCGGTGTCCGGGCTGTCGTCGTTGAGTCCGAGATTGAGGCCGGCGTCCAGCTGGACGTTTTCGGACAGGCCCAGGGTCAGCGACAGGCCGAGCAAGGCCTCGGTGGTGGACCCGTCCGGATCATCATCCCGGATGACGGCGAAATCGGCTGCCGCGCCGACCCGGTCCGAGAGGGTTATCCCAATGCCCGCCGAGCCGCCGTACGAGGCGTGGTGCCCCTCCCCATCCGAATCCGGCTCGAGGCTCCCCTGAGGGGTGAAGGCAACCGACAGCTTACTGTTCAGCTGGAAACCGAAAGGAACAAGGATTCCGGCGCTCCAGTCGCCCGCACCGACGGCATCGCCGCCCGTCGGAAGGGTCACATAGGCCTGCACCGCAGCGTTCGTCCCGGACCCGTCCGGAGACATCAGGTTGCGGCGCAAGGCCAGGGTGACGTCGCCGATGCTCGTCTCTTCCTCGACGGAAGCCGCGCTGCGGGTTCGGACATGCCCCAAGGCGGTGAATCCGAACTGGACTTCGGTGCGCTCATCAAGGCCGAGGCGAAGGAGAGTGTCACCGATAAGGAAGAGGTCTTCGCGGGCCCCCCGGATCATTGCTCCGGGACCAGGACAGGCCGGTCTCGATCTGGACGTGCCCGGCATCGACGATGCACGTCGAGCTGCCGAGGCCCGGGCGGTCACCACACAGGTCGCGAAGCCCCGCCTGAGCAAATGCTGGGCCGGCCCAGAACAGGGCCGGCACCAATAAGGCGGATCGAGTGATCAGAAGGGCATCTGGAAACCGGGCGGCATCGGAAAGCCGGCGGTGGCGTCGCGCATCGCCTCGGCGCCGGCGACGTCGGCCTTGCCCTTGGCGTCGTTGAAGGCGGCCGCGACGAGGTCCTCGAGCATCTGCTTGTCGCCGCCGGCGAACAGACTGTCGTCGATGCTGACGCCGGTGACCCGGCCCTTCGCGGTGGCACGGATCTTCACCATTCCGCCGCCGGCCGCGCCCTCGACCTCGATCGTGTCGAGCTTCTGCTGAGCTTCCATCAGCTTGTTCTGCGCGTCCTGCGCCATCTTCATGATTTCATCGATGTTCGGCATGTTCAGCTCCGTTGGTTGCCGGCCGTATAGCCAGCAAGCTCGGCGTCGGGAAAGGCCTCGAACGCCGCCTTGACCATAGGCGAGTCCAGCACCTCCTGCTCGACCCGCTGCTTCTCGCTTTCCTCCTGCTCGACCAGGCTCGGCTGCGCCTCCGCATCCTCCGCGAGCTCAACCTGCCAGCGCATCCCAGTCGCGGCGTTGAGCGCGGTCACGGCTTCGCGGGCAAGGTCGGGCATCGGCCGCGCGGGCTTCAGCACCAGCTCGGGCGGGGCGTAGCGGACCAGCCCGACATAATCGTGGAGCTGCTGGGCGAGATGAGCGTGCCCCTTCTCCTCGAGCATGGTGATGAGCTTGGGGAAGCTCGCGGGCGCCTGTGACGAAGTCTCGGCAGGCGGTGAAGATGACGAACCCGACACTTGCGCAGGCGCGGCCCCTCCCCCGCTCGCCAGCCGCCCGGCCAATTGTCCCGGGTCCGGCAGCTCGGAGGCGTGGATGACCCGCAGCAACGCCATCTCGGCGGCTTCGAGCGGCAAAGGCGCGCGGTTGACCTCGTCGAGGCCCTTCAACAGCAGCTGCCACAGTCGGTGAATCATCGCGAAGGACAGCCGGCCCGACCATTCGGAATAAGCTTCGCGCTCCTCGTCCGACTGGGCTGGGTCGCGGGCGCCGCCGATCTTGGCGCGGGTGATTCCATGGACGGCCTCGAGCAGCGAGCGGATCAACGCGGCCGGCTCGACTCCGAGGTCATACTGATCCTTGACCGAGGCGAGAGCGCCGGGCGCGTCGCCCGCTAGCAGGAGGCCGAGCAGCCCGCGGATCGCGCCGCGGTCGGACAGTCCGAGCATCGCGCGGACCTGCTCCGCGGTGACGGTTCCGGAGCCGTGGGCGATCGCCTGGTCGAGGATCGACAGGCCGTCGCGGGCGGACCCCTCGGCCGCGCGCGCGATCAAAGCAAGCGCCTCCTCCTCGACCTCGACGCCTTCCGCCTTGGAGACTTCGGCGAAATGGGCCGTGAGGCGGTCCGCTGGGATCCGGCGAAGGTCGAAACGCTGGCAGCGCGACAGGACGGTGATAGGGACCTTGTTCACCTCGGTCGTGGCGAACAGAAATTTGACGTGGGGCGGCGGCTCTTCGAGCGTCTTCAGAAGCGCGTTGAACGCGTTCTTGGACAGCATGTGGACCTCGTCCACGATGTAGACCTTGTAGCGCGCCGACACGGCCGAATAGCGCACCGCGTCGATGATCTCGCGGACGTCGTCGACGCCGGTGTTGGAGGCGGCGTCCATTTCGATCACGTCGATATGGCGTCCCTCGGCGATGGCCCGGCACGGTTCGCAGACGTTGCAAGGATCGATGGTCGGACCGCCCTTCCCGTCCGGGCCGATGCAATTGAGGGCCTTGGCGATAAGCCGGGCGGTCGAGGTCTTGCCGACTCCCCTGACCCCGGTGAGGAGGAAGGCGTGCGCGAGCCGGTCGCGCTTGATCGCATTGGCGAGGGTCCGGACCATCGCTTCCTGGCCGATCAGCTCGGAGAAGTTCTGCGGCCGGTATTTGCGCGCGAGAACGCGATAGGGCTGCGCCGACGAGGGCGGGCTCACCTCCGGCAGGTCCATGCCGAGCATGCCGTCCGAATCAGCCACGACGCCGACACTCCTGTGCAAAGTTCATGAAGTTCACGACGTCGCGCGAATTTTCCTGGCCGTCCGATGAGGAAGAGGGGCGAGTCTGACGCTGTCGAAGGGCAATCAACGAAACCATGAGGCGATCATGGCCGATCCGCATGGCTGTAGGACAGCGAAAAGTGTCGGCGATGCGGTGGAAGGTGGGAGCCGGAACGACCCGGAACGAAATCGTTGTGGCTGCTTCCTTCCGGACCTGACCAGGTTGGCGACAATTCCGTCCGCCCGACTCCCGAGCGCGATATGGTCGAGGAGCGGCCGGGATGCAAGACGGCGCGGAACCACTCAGTAACCAGCCGCTGCTAGGGACCGAAAGATGACGAACTGGCTTCCACTGGCGGCGTTGTTCTTGGCCGCGTTGAACGGTTTGACCATCTGGCGCTTCTGGACGACAAGCAGCGCGCCCGCGCCGGGGCAAGGCGAATCCCGGAAGGCGACCTTCTGGGGCTGGCCTTGCTCGGCGGCTCGCCGGGCGCCCTGCTCGCCAGGCGGCTGTTTCGCCACAAGACGCGCAAGCAGCCCTTTTCCACCCACCTGCTTTTGATCGTGGCGCTTCAGATCGGCGCCGCGATCGGGCTGCTGATTCTCTAGCCGGCGCGCCTCAAGCCCTACCCGTGCCGAGCACGCCTCGGCGGACCCTTGGAGTGATGGCGGGGAGCCGGCCGGTCGCCGCTATGGCGGCGGTTGTCGCGCGCGGCGTCGCGAGGCGTTCCCTGCATGGGCTCGATGAGGAGGCCGTCATCCTCCTCGCGGGCGGTGCGCGCCATTGCCTTTACGAAGCGGTCGGCGAGCGCGCGCGGAATTTCGAACGCGGTCTCGTTGGCTGCGATCCGGATGGCGCCGACTTCGTTGCGGGTGATGTGACCCCTTCGGCACAGCAAAGGCAGAAGCCAGCGCGGGTCGGCATTATGGCGCCGACCGACGTTCATCCGGAACCATATCGTGTCCTCGAAGCCGGGGCGCGGGCCGGCCTGGCGGTCGTCGCGGCGGGAATCGCCCTGCTCCGCCAGATCCTCCGGCGCGGGCATCTTGGCGCGGTGCGCGCGCACCAGCGCAGCGGCAATGTCTTCCGGCGAGCGTTCGGCGAGCAGCTTGCGGCCCAGAGTCAGATCGTCCTCGTCGACCTCGACCGGCTGAAGCAGAGTCTCCATCAACCGCTCGCGGTCGCGGGCATGAACGGCCTCGGCTGTCGGCGCTGAGATCCACTCGGCATTGATCCGGGCCCCGCGAAGCATCGTCTCGACGCGGCGGCGGCGCTGATAGGGAACGATCAGGATCGCGGTCCCCTTCTTGCCCGCTCGGCCGGTTCGGCCCGAGCGGTGCTGAAGCGCCTCGGCATCGCGCGGCACCTCGACGTGGATGACGAGGCTCAGCGTCGGCAGATCGATCCCGCGGGCCGCCACGTCCGTGGCGACGCAGATTCGGGCGCGTCGGTCCCTGAGCGCCTGGAGGGCGTGATTACGCTCGCTCTGGCTGTGCTCGCCGGACAGCGCCACGGCGGCGAAGCCGCGCTCGATCAGGCTTGCGTGAAGGTGACGGACATTGTCGCGGGTGGCGCAGAACAGCATCGCCGTCTCCGCCTCGTGGAAGCGGAGCAGGTTGACGACGGCATGCTCGATCCCGGCCGGCGAAACGGTCACCGCCTGGTAGGTGATGTCGCCATGGCCGCGGTCCTCGCCGACGGTCGAGATGCGCAGGGCGTCGCGCTGGTAGCGGCGGGCGAGAGCGACGATCGGCTTTGGCAGGGTGGCCGAGAAGAGCAGAGTGCGGCGCTCTTGCGGAGTCGCCTCGAGAATCCCCTCGAGCTCGTCGCGAAAGCCCATGTCGAGCATTTCGTCCGCTTCATCGAGGACCACCGCGCGGATGGCCGAAAGGTTCAATGCACCGCGCTCGACATGGTCACGAAGCCGCCCCGGCGTCCCGACGACGATATGGGCGCCGTAGGACAAGGCGCGGCGCTCCTTGGACGGATCCATGCCGCCGACGCAGGTCGCGATGCGGCCACCCTTGCCGTAGAGCCACGCCAGTTCGCGGCTCACCTGCAGAGCAAGCTCGCGGGTCGGAGCGACGACGAGCGCGAGCGGCTCGCGGCTGGGCACCAGCCGGCCGTCCTCCAGCAACTGCTCGGCCATGGCGAGGCCGAAGGCCACCGTCTTTCCGGAACCGGTCTGGGCAGAAACGAGAAGGTCGCGCCCCTCCGCTTCGGGAGCGAGCACGGCGGCCTGGACGGGAGTGGGCGCGGCATAGCCACGCTCGGCGAGCGCTTCCGACAGAAGCGGCGGCAATTTTTCGAAAGTCATGAGCAGTCCAACATGGTGAGCCCCAGCTGTGGGGCAAGGTTTTTGGGGAATTACAGTGCTTGTCCAGCAGCCCAGGCGCTGGCCCACGCCCACTGAAAATTATAGCCGCCGAGCCAGCCCGTGACGTCCACGGCCTCGCCGATCGCGTAGAGGCCCGGCACCTTTTTGGCTTCCATCGTCTGGGACGACAATTCGGCGGTGCTGATGCCCCCTGCGGTCACCTCGGCCTTGGCGAAGCCTTCGGTGCCGTCGGGATGGAATTGCCAGTCGGCGAGCCGGCGTTCGGCGTCGTCGAGCTTCCGGTCGGGCAGGTTGGCGAGCTCGCCCCACAGGCCGATCTTCTTGGCCAGCGTTTCCGCCAGCCGCCCGGGAAGGAGTTCGCCGAGCAGAGTGTGGAAATGGGTTCTGGGCCGCGCCCGCTTTGCCGCCGACGCCCAGCCCGGGGACTGGGACGGAAGGAAGTCGATGCCGACCGGCTGGCCGTGGCGCCAGTAGGAGGAGACCTGGAGGATGGCCGGGCCCGACATCCCCTTGTGAGTGAACAGGGCGGCTTCCCGGAACCGCGTCTTGTTCGCCGTGGCGATGACGTCGGTGGCGACGCCGGACAGCTCGCGGAACAGTGCCTCGTCGCCGCCGAGAGTGAGCGGCACGAGCGCCGGCCGCGGCTCGACGACCTTGAGACCGAACTTGCGCGCAAGATCATAGGCGAAGCCGGTCGCGCCCATCTTCGGAATCGAGGGGCCGCCGGTCGCGATCACAAGCGAGGGCGCGGTCGACGAGGCGCCGCCATGGCTGACGGTGAACTGTCCATCGGCATGGCTGACATCGCGAACCGGCTCGCCAAGGGCGATCCTGACCGAGCCCTTCGCGCATTCCTCCATCAGCATGTGGACGATCTGCCGCGAGGAGCCGTCGCAGAAGAGCTGGCCCAAGGTCTTCTCGTGCCAGGCGATGCGGTGCTTCTCGACGAGGGCGAGGAAGTCCTGGGGCGTGTAGCGGCTCAGCGCCGACTTGGCGAAATGGGGGTTGGCCGAGTGGAAGCGATCCGGCCCCGCGTCGATATTGGTGAAGTTGCAGCGCCCGCCGCCCGAGATCAGGATCTTCTTGCCCGCCCGGTCGGCATGCTCGACCAGGAGCACTCGGCGGCCTTTCTGGCCGGCGGTGGCCGCGCACATCAGGCCGGCGGCGCCGGCGCCGAGGATGATCACGTCGTAGGGGGAAGGCACGGGGGAGAACTGCTTTCGTCGGGCTGAAGCGCGTCCCTAGCCGCCAAGACGCTCTGTGTCTGCCCCGCCACGTCGCCTCGCAGGCGGAACGTCGACCGGCGCGTGGCGTTGATCCTTCCGGATCAATCCTGTCGGGGGTGTAATGCGTTTCCCATCCTATCAGCGGGCCGGTGTTTCCCAGGCCCGCCAGTTGCTTTTTTCGACGCTTGCCTGCGCGGCTGTAGCGGTGGCGGCGGTTCCGGCTCCGGCCATCGCACAAGCCGGCCTCACCGAAGCGGTGAGGTCCGCGGTGCGGAGCGACCGTGAGATCGCGCAATTTTACCAGCAGCGTGGCTACCAGCCGATCTGGGTCCGCGGCGGCACTCTCGGCCCCGAGGCTCAGCAGCTTCTCCACCTCCTGGAGACGGCGGACGCGGACGGGCTCAACCCGCGCAACTACCGCCCGCAGGCCGTGGCGGCCGCGATCGACGAGGCGGCGGGCGGATCGCCCCGCGCCCTCGCCCGCGCCGAGATGCTGCTGTCGACGACCTTCGCCAATTATGTTCGCGACGTCCGCCGGAGCCGCGACATGGGGATCGTCTATACCGAGGCGCATTTCCGCCCGGTCGTTCCGAGCAAGGCCGTCGCTCTGATGGGGGCGGCATCCGCTCCGAACCTTCAGACCTATCTTGAATCGATCGGCTGGATGAACCCGCTCTACGCGCAACTTCGCGGCGGACTTGCAGCCCATCGCGGGCTCGACGAGCGGCCGGCGATTCACGTGCCTTCGGGGCCGATCCTGCGGCCGGGATCGACCGATCCGCGGGTGAGGACTCTGCGCGCCCGCCTGGGAATGGTCCCGGACGGGCCTTATGACCGCGCCGTCGCCAACGCCATTCGCGAGCTTCAGCGCGCCTACGGCCAACCGACCGACGGTCTCGCCGGCCCGCTCACCCTCGCCTTGCTCAACCGCGGCTCGCGCGAGACCCAGCAGCTTCTGCGGCTCAATCTGGAGCGGGCGCGTGCCCTCCCCGCCGATCTGGGCCGCCGCTACGTCCTGGTCGACGCCGCGGCTGCAAGGCTTTGGATGTACGAAAATGGCGAGGCCGTCGGGTCGATGCGCGTCGTCGTCGGCAAGCCGACCGAGCCGACCCCGATGATGGCCGGCACCCTGCGCTATCTGACGCTCAACCCTTATTGGAACGTGCCGCCCGACCTCGTCGAGCAGCGGATCGCGCCCGGGGTGCTTCGCGAAGGGCCCGGCTTCCTTCGCACCCGGCGGTACGAGATCCTGTCCGACTGGACCGAGGATGCGCGGCGGCTCGAGCCATCGGAGGTCGACTGGAGTGCGGTCGCCGCCGGCCGGCAGGAGCTGCGCGTGCGCCAGCTCCCGGGGCAGGACAATGCGATGGGGCGGATGAAGTTCATGTTCCCCAACGATCTCGGCATCTACCTGCACGATACGCCGGACCGGTCATTGCTGCGTGAGGAAGGACGCTTGTTCAGCTCCGGCTGCGTTCGGCTGGAGGACGCGCCCCGGCTTGCCCGCTGGCTGTTCGGCACCACGCCGCGGCCGCCCAGCACGGATCCGGAGCAGCATATCAACGTGCCCGAGCCGGTGCCGGTCTACATCACCTATCTGACCGTCGCTCCCGAGCCGCAGGGCGTGGCCTTCCGCCAGGACGTGTACAACCGCGATCCGGTGCAGATGGCGGCACTGAACCAGCCGCCCGAACGCCGCCGGCGCTAGGCACAAAAGAAAGGCGGGGGCCGGGGGGGCGCCCCCGGCGCGCCGCCCCCACCACCCCC
>JAEZHP010000011.1 GCA_023416515.1 Pseudomonadota bacterium
GCGCCGCAGCCGTCGCGAAGGCAAGCATCATCCCTCCCCCGGCGAAATCGGCGATGTAATTGACGGGCACGACCGGCCGCTCCTTGGGGCCGATGCCATGCAGCAGTCCCGAGACCGCGAGATAATCCACGTCATGGCCTGCCGACTGCGCCAGCGGCCCCTCCTGGCCCCAGCCCGTCACCCGGCCGTAGACCAGCTTGGGATTGGCGCCGAGCAGCTGGTCGGGACCCAGCCCGAGGCGCTCCATGACACCCGGGCGGTAGCTTTCGATCAGTCCATCGGCGCGCTGCGCGAGCCGGTGGAGGACCTCCCGCGCCGAATCCTTCTTGAGATCGAGCGATATGCTTCGCCGCGAACGAAGCAGGGGGTCGTTTGGAATGCCGATCAGCCCCTGGCGCTCGACGCGGATGACGTCGGCGCCATGATCGGCGAGCATCATCCCGGCGAAGGGCGCCGGGCCGATGCCGGCCATTTCGATGATCGTCAGTCCCTGTAGCGGCCCCGGCATCGCGCTCTCATGCACGCGCGACCCGCTTCAACTCAAGCCGGTGCCGGGCGCGTCAGCGGGACCGAAGCGCCGCGCCGATCGTCGCCATCGGCGATGCTAGCGCCCGCTCGACGCACAAGGCCGCAACGCAGGCCAAAGCGGCGCCGATAAGCACGGTCGAGGCGAACTGCAGCGCTCGCGACCGGGCACGGCTCGACTCGCCCGGATCGCGGCGAGTCTGGACGGGCCGGTTAGCGTGGACCGCCCCAACTGCCGCGGCCGCCGTGTCGGCATTGGTGATCTCGTCGACTGGGAGGGGATCCGGCGCGTACAGCCCCATGCGACGGTTCTCGCGCCAGACTACGCGCGCGATAATGAGATGGCCGCCGCGGCTGAGCTGGACGACGCTTCCCGGCTGCGCCGCGCCTTTCGAATAGACGAGCAGGCCGCGCGACGAGATGTTGAGGATGCACGCCTCGCTCCAGCCGGACTGGCTGCGCAGCCGGGCCGGGAGGACTGCCCGGCGGCGCTCCTCCCGTGTCTTGTGCGGCCGAGTGGTGACCTGCTGCCCCATGCGCAGGTCCTGGCGCACTCGTGCTCGCCGGGCGCTTAAGCATCGCTCCGTTGCGGATGCGATTGAGGTGCGGAGGTGCTGGCTGGGGCGGCAGGATTCGAACCTGCGAATGCCGGTACCAAAAACCGGTGCCTTACCACTTGGCGACGCCCCAGCAGGCGAGAGCGCGCATATAGCCGCGCGCGGTGGAGTTGGAAGGGCTCAGCTGTTGGGAATGCGGCCGTTCACCAGGTCGTCGTAATCCTTGGCGAGCTGGCGCGTCAGGTCGCCGACCTCAAAGCTCCACGGACCGACCGATCCGACCGGCGTCAGCTCGGCCGCGCTCCCTGTAAGGAACATTTGCTCGAAGCTTTCGAGCTCGTCGGGCCAGATCGCGCGTTCGTGCACCTCGATTCCGCGATTGCGGGCGAGGTCCATCACCGTTCGCCGAGTGATGCCGTCGAGGAAGCAGTCGGGCGTCGGCGTGTGGATCGCGCCGTCGCGGACGAAGAAGGCGTTGGCGCCGGTCGCCTCCGCCACCTGCCCCCGCCAGTCGAACATCAACGCGTCGTCGAAGCCCGTATCCTCCGCATGCTTTCGCGACAGCATCGCGATCATGTACAGGCCGGACGCCTTCGAATGAACCGGCGCCGTGTAGGGCGCGGGCCGGCGCCACGGCGCGATCGTCAAGCGGATCCCCTTCGCCGCTTTCTCCGGAGAGAAATATTTGCCCCACTCCCAGGCGGCAATCGCAAGGTGCGGCTTCGTGCCGGTCGGTGAGACGCCCATCCGCTCGGACCCCAGCCAGGCGACCGGTCGCATATAGGCATCGGTCAGCCCATTCGCCTTCAGCACCTCCCTGCACGCGTCGCCGATCTGCTCGACCGTCCAGGGAATATCGAAACCGAGCAACCTGGCGCTCTTGTGCAGCCGCTCGCTATGCTCGCGAAGCTTGAAAATCTCGCCGTTGTAGGCCCGCTGCCCCTCGAACACCGACGAGGCGTAATGGAGCGCATGGGTCAGGACGTGGACCTCAGCCTCCCGCCAGGGGACCAGCTTCCCGTCGAACCAGATGAACCCGTCGCGGTCGTGATAGGTCTGCGGATCTGTCATTGGCACTGCGCCTAGGACAGGCACTCCCGCTCGGCAAGCAGACCGGATTTACGCGACCTGCTCGCCCCGCGCTTCCGCCGCAAGTTCGGCTCCGCGCCGCCGCGCCGCTCCGATCGTAGCGGCAACGAGCTGCCGAAGCGCCGCCTCTCGGTCCAGCACCGCCAGCCCGGCTTCCGTCGTTCCCCGCGGGCTCGCGACCCGCCGCGCAAGATCCGCCATCGTTCCGCCGCTGGCAGCCGCCATCCAGGCGGTTCCGAGTACCGTTTCCAGCGCGATCGTCGACGCAAGCGAGTCCGGCAGCCCCTGCTCCGCTCCGGCGGCCGCGAGCGCATCGATGAAGCGCGCCACATAAGCGGGCCCGGCGCCCGCGACGTCGCCGATGGCTCCCAGGACCTGCTCGCTTTCCGCCCACATCGCGAAGCCAAGCGCGGAGAACAGGTCGGACAATTGCTTGCGAACCTCGTCCGAGAGGCCGTCTGCCGCGTGCAGCGCGACGACTCCGCGCCGGACGGATACCGGCAGGTTCGGGTTCGCCCGAACGATCACGCCCTTGCCGAAACGCTGCCGCAGGCTCTCCACCTCGACACCGGCCAGGAGCGAAACGACGATCGTCTTCGAGCTTAGCCAGGGCGCAAGCTCGGGCGCGACCTCGTCGAGCGACTGCGGCTTGAAGCCGAGGACGACCATGGCGGGCGCGGTTCCGGCATCCTTGATCGATGTGACGGTGCGGACGCCCTCGACGGGCGTTCCGCTCGGGCGGATCGCAACCGCGTTCGCCAGGTCGACGGCGGCAGAGCGCCAGCCTTCGACCATTGCTCCGGCCATGTTGCCGCAGCCCACGAACCAGGTCGGGGAAGGCATTTGCATCGAAGAACTCCTAAGCTTCGCCGTGCGTGTCGATGAGCGCCGCGGCAATGGCCTCGCCCGGGCTCTTTCCGCCCCACAGCACGAACTGGAACACGGGGTAGAAGCGCTCGCACTCCTCGAGCGCGGCTTCGGCGATCGCCTCCGCCTGCTCCAGCGTCAGGCCTTCGCCGTCGCGCGTGTCGAGAACCGTCGAGTGGCGAAAAACGATCAGGCCGGACCCCGACCACATCTCGAAATGGCCGAGCCACAATTGCTCGTTGATGAGGCCCAGGGATTCGTAGATCGCCTGCCGTTTCTCGGGCGCGACCTTGATGTCCGGGAAGGCGAGGAACTGGAGAACCTGGTCCTCGGGGCGCCACACGCCGCGAAGCTCGTACTGGGCCCAGCTTCCGCTGGCCGAGCCGACGATCTCGCCGTCGCCCGATCGCTCGCAAGGCCAGCCGCGCGCCTCGAAATATTGCTCGAGGACCTCGATCGGCGCGCCGTCGTCGCGCTCGCTGCTTTCTTCGGCCTCGCTCAGCTCTTCGCTCCCGGCTTGCCCTTCGGCCTGGTGGACGCCTTCGCGCCAGCCGTCGGCCCGATCTTCGCCTCGAGCGCGGCGATCCGGCTTTTCAGGGTCTCGTTCTCATCCCGGGCCGCCGCCGCCATCGCCTTCACCGCCTCGAATTCGTCGCGCGACACGAAATCCATGCCGCCGATCCATTCGCGCATCTTCTCGCGCGCCGAGGATTCGGCTTCGCGGCCCATCCCGGCCATGGTCCCGGCAAAGCCGTTCACCATTTTCACGAAGTCGTCGAACAGCCGATTTTCCGACTGCATGTCCTTGTCTCCCGTCAGCCGAGCAGCGAGTCCGCGCCCGGATTGAGATTGTCGATCGCGGCGTTGAGAGCCGCCGCGAAGCACAACCACGCCAGATAGGGAAGCATCAGCGCGCCCGCTACCCGTCGAATACGCCAGAATTGCCCGGCGGCGCTGGCAGCGATGGCGGCAATCACGAGAATGACGATCAGCGCCACCCTGACGGCATGGGCGCCGAAGAAGATGGGGGACCAAGAGAAGTTGAGAATGAGCTGGGCAAAGAACAGGATCAGCGCCGTCCGGCGCGCGTCGGACTGCGGCTCGGCGAGGATCATCGCGACGGCGATGCCCAGAAGCACGTAGAGGATCGGCCAGACGACACCAAAGACCCAGCCCGGAGGCATGAAGAAGGGCTTGTCCAGCGCGTCGAACCAGTCGTTGCCGTACCCCGAATTGGAAAGCCAGCCGCTCGCCGACCCCAGCAGCGGGATCCCGGGCACCGTCACCAGCGCATATTTCCACCACTCGCGGCGCGCTGCAGCTTCAACCATTCTTGATTGCTCCCAAAAGGAATTCGACATTGCCCTCGGGCCCGGTGATCGGGCTTTCGGTCACGCCGAGAACGCGCCAGCCTTGCGAGGCGACCCATTCGGCGGCGGCAGCGCAAACGCGCTGGTGGACCGCGGGGTCCCGGACGACTCCGCCCTTTCCCACCTCCGCCCGGCCCGCCTCGAACTGCGGCTTGACGAGCGCGACCAGTTCTGCACCCGATTTCGCGAATTTAAGAGGCGTTTCCAGGACCTTGGAAAGCGATATGAAGCTTGCATCGCAAGTAACGATGTCGATCGGTTCGGGGATGTCTTCAGCTGTCAGGTGCCGTGCGTTGGTCTGCTCCAGAACCACCACGCGCGAGTCCTGGCGAAGCCTCCACGCAAGCTGGTTGGTGCCGACGTCGACCGCGTAGACCTTCGCTGCGCCCTTGGACAGCAGCACGTCGGTAAATCCACCCGTCGAGCTGCCGACATCTAGGCCTACGGCGCCGGTGACGTGAAAGCCGAAAAAATCGAGCCCGTGCGCGAGCTTGACGCCTCCTCGAGACACCCACGGATGGTCCTTGCCGCGAACCTCGAGTGGCGCGT
>JAEZHP010000107.1 GCA_023416515.1 Pseudomonadota bacterium
ATTCAAGGGACCTCCAGAGGCGGTAGTTGACGACAAGGCTGCCTTGCGGTTGTTGGAAGTCCCCATGGGGCAGCGGGGAGCGATATATGAGCGCTGTTTTTGCATGTAAAGAGCCGAGATTTCTTCAAGCCTTTAGAATAGGATGATCGAGATTAGCCCTATAGAGAGACGGCCGACGCCAGACGGTGTTCTGCGTGCGGCGAAGCGTGTGGCCGGCCATGTCACCCAGACCCCGATTCTCCCGTTCGAATGGCAGGGGAAGCGGCTGTGGGTGAAGGCCGAATGCCTCCAGGAAAGCGGAAGCTTCAAGCTGCGCGGCGCGATGAATCGCCTGCTCCGGATGAGTGAGGAGGAGCGCAGGCGCGGAGTGGTTGCATTCTCTTCTGGCAACCATGCGCAGGGCATCGCGATCGCCGCACAGCGCCTCGACATGGCCGCTACCATCGTCATGCCCGCCGACGCGCCCGCTGTGAAACGGGCTGCTACGGAAGCCGCCGGCGCAAAAATTGTCGAATATGATCGACACACGGAGAGCCGCGAGGCAATCGGCGCGCGACTCGCGGAAGAATATGGTGCGATACTCGTGCCGAGCTTCGATGACGTCGACATCATCGAGGGCCAGGGCAGCGCAGGTATCGAGATTGGCGAGCAGATGCGTGCACTGGCAGGCGGCCCGCCGGAAATGGTGCTCGTCTGTTGCGGCGGGGGCGGCCTGTCCGCAGGCGTGGCGCTGGCGCTTCCCGACGCCGAAATCGTCACTGTCGAGCCGGACGGGTGGGACGACATGGCCCGATCCATCGACGCCGGGATGCCAGTGCCCGTCGGTCCCAACCCGCCTCGCACCTTATGCGATGCGCTCCAAACCCCCTTGGTCTCCGACTTGACGCTCAATACGCTGCGGGCGGCTGGGGCACGGGGCATCAGCGTTACCGAGGAGGAGATCGAACGCGCGATGCTGTTCGCGCACCGAAATTTGCGCCTCGTCGTCGAGCCAGGGGGCGCAGTCGCCCTTGCGGCTGTTCTTGCGGGGAAAGCTGGAAAGCTGCCTGAGCGCTGCGTGGTCCTTGTCTCTGGCGGCAATGTCGATCCTGCGCTTTACGCGCAGATACTGGCGCGGCAGGCGGCGATCGCATAATCGGGCCTGATGCAGACACTCGGCCCGATCCTTCTTTCCATAACCATGCTCGCCGCCTTCGCCCTCGGCGCGGGCGGGATGTGGCTCATCGCTCGTCGACGGAACATCAAGCAAGGCGTGCTGATGCTGATCATGGCGCTGGTGCTGCTCGGCAACGTTCTCATCTGGGCGATGCCGGCACCATCAGGCGTCTGAGCCCCCTCCGTTACAGAGGGGGCACGGGCTCATTTGATCGGGCAGCTCGGATCGAGACGGAAGTCGAGATAATCATCCACCGACTTCATCAGCTGCGGCATCTCGTTGACGAAGAAGTGGTTCGCGCCCGGGATTGTCTTGTACTCGATCGTGATCCCGCGCTGGGTGCGAAGCTTGTCGACCAGCTTCACCACCGCGGGCGGAGTGACGACCTCGTCGGCCTCGCCCTGGATGATGATTCCGCTCGCCGGGCACGGCGCCAGGAAGCTGAAATCATACATGTTGGCGGGCGGGGCGATCGAGATGAAGCCGCGCGCCTCGGGCCGGCGCATCAGAAGCTGCATTCCGATCCAGGCGCCGAAGCTGAAGCCCGCGACCCAGGTCTGCTCCGCTTCGGGATGGACCTGCTGGATCCAGTCGAGCGCGCTCGCCGCGTCGGACAGCTCGCCGATGCCGTTGTCGAAAATGCCCTGGCTCCGGCCGACTCCGCGGAAGTTGAAGCGAAGGGTCGCGAAACCGCGCTTCACGAAGTCCTTGTAGAGGGCCAGCGTGATCGGGTGATTCATCGTTCCCCCGCCCTGCGGATGCGGGTGGAGGATGATCGCGACCGGAGCGCGCGGACGCGGACCAGGCTGGAAACGACCTTCGAGGCGGCCTTCGGGACCGGGGAAAATGACTTCGGGCATTGCACCTGCGTCGGAATAAGGTGAGACCGGCTGGGCCGGAATGAGCGCGCCTCCTATATGGGAATTTCGCGAAATTCCACAAATCTGAGCTTTCGACCTGTCCCAGCCCCGCATCTATCTCGATCACGCCGCGACGACGCCGATCCTCCCGGCGGCGAAAGCGGCCATGATCGACGCGATGGACCGGTGGGCGAACCCGAGCTCGCCTCACGCCGAAGGGCGCGCCGCGCGGGCTGCGCTGGAGGGTGCGCGAGCGCGGATCAAGCGGGCTCTGGGGTGGGATGGCGAGCTGATCTTCACGTCCGGCGCAACGGAGGCGATCGCGATCGCCTTGAAGAATCGCGGCGCGCACGAGACCGCGGTCTCCGTCGTCGAGCATGACGCCGTGCTTCGCCATTCCGAGGGTCCCCCGCGCATTTCGGTGGGTCCTGACGGACTGCTCGACATGGATAGTCTGTGCGGCTTGCTCGACCCGCTCGAGCCGACGCAATTCATCGCGGTTCAGTCCGCCAATAACGAGACCGGGGTTCTTCAGCCGCTCGACGAGGTCATCGCCACCAAGAACCAATCTTGGGTCGAGAAGAGGGTGGTCCTTCTCGCCGATTGCGCTCAGACGGCCGGAAAGCTGCCTTTACCGGATGCGGATCTGATTTCGGTCGCGAGCCACAAGCTGGGCGGGCCACCCGGCGTGGGCGCCCTTCTGGTGCGGAATTTCGGCCTGTTGCCGGCCTCCGGTGGCCAGGAGCGGGGTTATCGCGGCGGTACGGAAAACCTGCCCGCCATCATCGCCTTCGCAGCCGCTCTGGAGGCTCGATCGCAATGGCTCGAAGGCTGTGCGGCTCTGCGCGAACGGCTCGAAGATCGCCTCCGCGCCGCGGGAGCGATCATCGTCGCGGAGAATGCGCCGCGTATCCCGACGATCGGCGCCTATCGCATGCCTGGAGTCCCGTCGGAGGCGCAGCTCATCCATTTCGATCTTGCGCGAATCGCGGTCTCGGCGGGCAGTGCTTGCTCGTCGGGCTCGATGAAGGTCAGCCACGTACTCCGCGCCATGGGGTGGGGAGATGCCGACGCCCGCGAGGTGGTGCGAGTCAGCTTCGGGCCGCAAACGACTGCGCAGGAGGTCGACGCCTTCGCGGCGGCTTGGGAAAAGCTGGCGGACCGGAAGCGGGCCGCATGACTGCGATCTATCTGGACTATCAGGCGACGACTCCGCTCGCGCCCGAGGCGGCCGAGGCCATGCGGCCGTGGCTCGACGACAAGTTCGCCAACCCGCACAGCTCGCACCGGATGGGGCGGGAGGCCGCCGCCGCGGTCGAGGTGGCTCGGGGCCAAGTTCTTGCAGCCCTCGCGCCGGAAGCGAATGGGAGGCTCTATTTCACCTCCGGGGCGACGGAGGCGATCAATTGGGCCTTGAAGGGGGCGGTATCGCGCATGCCCGAGAGCCGGCGGCGCGTCGTCACGCTCGCCACCGAGCATGCGGCGGTGCTCGATACGTTGGAATGGCTCGGTCGAATGGACGTCGAGGTCGACGTGCTCCCGGTGGGCCCCGACGGGCTCGTGGATCTCGATATCGCGGCCAGCCGGATCGACGATCGCACCGGTCTCGTCGCTGCCATGCTCGTCAATAATGAGATCGGCGTGGTCCAGCCGGTGGCCCGGCTTGCCGAGCTTGCCCGCGATCGCGGGGCGTTGTTCCTGTGCGATGCAGTTCAGGGGCTCGGGCGAGTGCCGCTCCCGCTCGATGCCTGCGATCTGGTCGCGGTGTCGGCGCACAAGGTTCATGGGCCCAAGGGGGTCGGCGCCCTGTGGGTTCGGGACGGAGTCGCGCTCGATCCCCTGCTTCACGGCGGCGGGCAGGAGGGCGGCATCCGCTCGGGCACCTTGTCGCCAGCGCTCTGTGCCGGTTTCGGTGCGGCGGCGAAGCTGCTCGTCGAGCGGGCGAAGGAGGACCATGCTCATGTCGCGAGGCTGGCGGAGCTCGCGCGAGCACGAATGCAGGGCTGGATCCTCAACGGCTCGCCGGTCGAGCGCTATTCCGGCAACCTCAACCTGCGCCGCCCTGGCGTCGACGCAGCGCGGCTGATCGCCGACGTTCGCGAGGTCGCCTTCTCCGCCGGTTCGGCCTGCGCGAGCGGATCGGGCCGGACCAGCCATGTCCTTCGCGCCCTCGGCCTCGACGATGGCCAGGCCCGCTCCAGCATCCGCCTCGGCTTCGGCCGCTACACCACGGAAGACGAATTGATCACCGCACTCGACCTCATCGACTCCGCGTCCGAGCGGCAGTTGAGCCTCGCCGCGTGACGCCGACGCCATGACACGGGTCCGTTTCATCTCCGCCGACGGCCGCGAGGAGCGCGAGGTCGAGGCGCCGGTCGGCGAGCGCCTGCTCGACGTCGCCCAGGCGGTCGGCGAGCCGCTCGAAGGGACGTGCGAGGGGCAGATGGCCTGCTCCACCTGCCACGTCATCGTCGCGGCGGAGGATTTCGACCGGCTTCCCCCCGCAAGCGAGGAAGAGGACGATTTGCTCGACCTCGCCGCCCACGTCACCCGCACCTCCCGGCTCGCCTGCCAGATCATCCTCACCGAGGATCTCGACGGCCTCACCGTGCGGATCCCGAGGGGCGCCCACGACATGCAGGGGAAATGACGATGTTGCGTGGATTGTTCGCCGCCGCACTGGCGCTGCTCGCAGCCTGCACATCGCCCACTCCCGCCGCTGAGCCCGCCCCGGCCCAAGCCGACCCGCGCTTCGCGGGCATCGAGCAGCGCACCGGAGGCCGGCTCGGCGTGGCGCTGATCGACGGGCGCGGGCGCACCGTCCTCGGCCATCGGACCGACGAGCGGTTCGCGATGTGCTCGACCTTCAAGTTCCAGCTTGCCGCGATGATGCTCAAGGGCGCGGAGGAAGGGCGCTGGCGGATGGACGACGTCCTTCCGCTGACCCAGGCCGACATGGTTCGAGGCCACGCGCCGGTTGCTGAGCGACTCCTTGCGAGCGGGCGAATCACGGTCGCGGAGGCGGCCGCGGCGAGCCAGATCGAGAGCGACAATGCGACAGCGAATTTGCTTCTTCGCCGGATCGGCGGACCGGCGGCCTTCACCGCCTGGATGCGCTCGACCGGCGATAACCTGACCCGCCTCGACCGCTTCGAGCTGGAGCTCAACGAGAACCGGCCCGGCGATCCGCGCGATACGACCACGCCCACGGCCTATGGCGAGACGATGCGGCGCCTGATCTTCGGCGACATCCTTCAGCCCTCGAGCCGCGAGCAATTGCGCGCCTGGACGAGCGCCACGACCACGGGCCAGCGCCGGGTCCGCGGTGCGCTTCCGGAAGGATGGCCGGCCGGCGACAAGACGGGCACCTGCGGCACCGCGTTCAACGACATCGCCTGGTTCCGGACTCCGAACGGCGCCGAGTGGGTCCTGGCGGTGTTCCTCGACCGCCCGACCGTTGCCGCGGCGCAGGCCGAGGCCGCTCTCGCCGAGGTCACCGCGATCGCCTTGGAGCGCACCCGATAAGAACTGACCGCGGCGCGGCTTTACCCTTTGTTTCGTCGGCCTCCGCTAAGGCGGGCCGATGGCGACGCGCGTGCTCATCACGGTCGACACCGAATTGGTGTGGCGACACCATGAAGCCGGCTTGTCGTGGCAGGACAATTTCGCGCGCTCGTACGAGGCGGCGGGCGTAGGCGTTCCCTACCAGCTCCGACTTCTCGCCGAACATGGCCTGAAGGCCTGCTTCTTTGTCGATCCGATGCCGGGGCTAGTCCACGGCCTGGAGCCGGTGCGCCGGATGGTCGATCCGATCCTCGAGGCGGGGCAGGAGGTTCAGCTCCATCTTCACCCATTCTGGGCGCTCACCGGCGAGGCCTTTAGCGAGCTCAACGAATATGACGCGGCCGAGCAGCAGGCTCTGATCGCTCAGGCCCGCGACTTGCTCGTCGCCGCGGGCGCACCCGAGCCGATCGCCTTCCGCGCCGGAAGCTATGCCGCGAATGGCGACACGCTGCGCGCGCTGGCCGGGCTCGGGCTTCGCTACGACGCCAGCCACAATGGCTGCGAGCATCCCCACCTGAGCCAGGTGCCACTCGCCCCCGCACAGCTCGCTCCCACCGAAATCGAAGGCGTGGTCGAGGTCGCGGTCGGCCAGATCGAGCACCAGCCGGGACGCTTGCGCCACCTCCAGCTATGCGCGGTTTCCTTCGCGGAGATGCGCGCCGCGCTCGACCATGCCGTCCGCGAGGATCATGCCGTCGCCGCCATCGTCACTCACAGCTTCGAGCTTGCCAGGCGCGACGGCCTTCACCGCAACGGCCTGGCGGTAAGCCGCTTCAAGCGCCTTTGCCGCTACCTCGCCGACAATCGCGAAACGATGCCGACGGCGCATTTCACCGATCTTGGCGACATCCGAGTCGGCGGCGACGCGCGGCCGTTGCGAAGCCCGCGGCTCCTCACCTTCGGGCGGATGGCCGAACAGGCGTGGGGCAATGCGCGCTACGAGCGGATTCGCCGTGTCGGCTGACCTGGCCGCAGCGACGGTCGCTCTTCCTTTCCAGGTCGGGGCGCGGACCATTGCCAGCGTGAAGCGGCGGCTGGTCCGGCTGTCGGTACCGCTCGAGCAGGCGCTTGCCGGCGAGCCTTTGGTCCTGCCGGGACTTCCCGCCAACGCAGACGGTTATTTCATCCGGGCGCTGCCCGAGACGATGCGCGCCGAGCTCAAGGCGCCCGGGCTGCGCTGCTTCGTCCGCCAATCCTACCCGCGCCATTATGCGCGCCTCGACCAGGGCTTCGACGACTGGTTTGCGGGGCTGTCGGCCAACAGCCGCTCGACCCTGAAGCGCAAGCGCCGAAAGCTGCAGGATGTCTCAGGCGGGGTGCTCGACGTGCGGCAGTACAGCCGGCCGGGAGAGGTCGGCGAATTCTTCGCTCACGCCCGTGACGTCTCGGCCGAGACCTATCAGGAGCGGCTGCTCGACGCCGGGCTCCCGGCCGACTCGCTTCCGGGGATCCGGGCGCTTGCGGAGCGCGGCGAAATGCGCGGCTGGCTGCTGTTCCTCGACGAGCGGCCGATCGCCTACCTCTACGCACCCGCGCAGGGGCGGACCTTGCTCTACGCCCATCTCGGCTATCGCGCGGAGTTCGGCCACCTGTCGCCTGGAAGCGTCCTCCAATTGGAGGCGATGCGGATGCTTCTTGAGGAGGGGGCCTTCAGCTATTTCGATTTCACCGAGGGGGACGGCCAGCACAAGCGGCAGTTCGCATCGGCATCGGTCCCGAGCCACGACCTGCTCCTGGTCCGCGACACTTTCGGCAATCGCGCCGCGCTCCGATCGCTCGCGTCGTTCGACGCCTCGGTGGCGCTCGCCAAGAGCGCGGCCCACCGGCTCGGCCTCGGCGGAGTGGTCCGCGCCGTCCGGCGCTGATACACACGCCGCGCCATGCGGCTTCAGACCGACGCCATCATCATCGCCGTCCGCCCGCATGGCGAGCATGGCGCGATCGTTCGGGCGCTGACCCCCGTCGAGGGCGTTCAGGCCGGCTATGTCCGGGGCGGCCGTTCGCGCGCGCTTCGCCCGGTGCTCGTCCCCGGCAACATTGTCGCGGCCGAGTTTCGGGCACGTACCGACGATCAGCTCGCCCATCTCAGCGCCGAGCTGTCGCACAGCCGGGCGCCGCTCCTGGGCGAGCCGATCGCCGCTGCCGCGATCGAATGGGTCACCGCGCTCACCGCCGCGGCGCTTCCGGAGGGGCAGCCTTATCCGGCGCTCTATGCCGGCCTCTCGGGGGTTCTGGCGGCGCTTGAGGCGGCGCCGAGCGCTCGCGGATGGGCGGCCGCGCTGGTCCGCTACGAGCTTCTCCTGCTCGGCGAGCTGGGGTTCGGCCTCGACCTTTCGGAATGCGCGGTGACCGGGACGAGCGATGGTCTGCGCTATCTCAGCCCGAAGAGCGGGCGAGCGGTCAGCGAGGAGGGGGCAGGGGCCTATCGCGACCGGCTACTTCGGCTGCCGGCCTTCCTCCTCGGCGACAAGGAAGCGCCGGGCTGGCCCGACATCCTCGATGGTTTCGCGATCACCGGCCATTTCCTCGCCCGCGACGTCCTCATCGAGCGGCAGGCCGACATACTCGCGGCGCGCCATCGCCTGCTCGACCGGCTTCACCGGATCGGCGGTTGACCTTGCCGGCGGCGCGGTGAAGGTTGCCAGGGTGAAAGAGCTTTTCCCCCATAGCGCGAAGACCGGAGACATCGTCGTCCGGGTTTCGGTCAGTTTCCTTCCGGAGCAGTCGGAGCCGTCCAAGGGCCGCTGGTTCTGGGCCTATCACATCCGAATCGAGAATGAGGGCGAGGAGCGGGTCAAGCTGGTCAGCCGCGAATGGGAGATCCGCGACGGGCGCGGCAACTGCCAGGAGGTGCGCGGCGAAGGCGTCGTCGGCGAGAAGCCTGTGATCGAGCCGGGCCAGTCGTTCGACTATGTGTCGGGCTGTCCGCTGGCGACCCCGACGGGATCGATGGAGGGCCGCTATAATATGGTCGCGTCGGACGGATCGAGCTTCGCCGTGGACATCCCGCGCTTCCCGCTGGTCGCTCCGGCAGTGATGAGCTGAGCGGTCAGGCGAAGGCTCGACCCGACGAGATCGCGGACAGCCGCTTGTTGGCCTTGCGGACCATGTCCGGGATCAGCAGCGCGTCGACGAGCAGCCAAAGGAAAGCGATCGCAAGAAGATAGAGCCCAAAGCTGTCGCCGGACACGAACATCATGATCCCGACGAGCCTCAGGCAAATCTGGGCGAAGCCGAGCGGTGCGCTGCCCAGGTAGAAATGGTGGCCGCCAAAGGCGCCCGTCACGAACCACAGGATATAGGCGGTGCTGACGGATTTCTGCGTGAAGGCGCGGCTTGGCGTCGACTCCTCGTCCACCGGCGGATCGTAGGGGCTTTCCTGCTGACGGCGCGCGCGTTCGGCGGCGATGAATTCCTGCCGCCGGCGCTCGATCTCGCTCGCATCGCCCGATTTCGCGAACGACACCTGCGCGCGTTGCGGCTCGTCAGAACCCTGGCCCTTGCGGCCGAATGAGGCGCGCTGCTGCATCGCCCCTGCCTAGCAAGACGCGGATAAGATTGGGTTAAGAGCGTCAGCGAACGAGCGGCAGGGCGCGGGCGACCAAGGCGATGAAGCGGCTCTCGTCGACCGGGCCGGCCGGGTTGTTCCAGCTTCCGGTCACCACGTGCCAAGCGCCTTCATTGTTGCGTACGAGCCAGGTGAGGTTGATCACACCGGGCTCGGAGCCTCCCTTGAAGCCGAGATAGCTGTAAGGCGCCGCTGCGGGGCGCGGCATTCCGGGGCTGATCGCGAGGATAGCGAGTGTCGTCTCGCCGCCGTTGCGCCGGAGCCAGTCTATCACTCGGGCGAGATCGGCGGCGGAGGCGAACCATTCCACCGTGTCGATCGCCATCGGCGCTCCGACGCCGAGGCGGGTGACGTCGATCGCCGCTCCGCCCTGCTCGTAGCGCTCGCGAAGCATTCGCCGCCGCGCGGCCTCGTCGGCGCTCCGCCACTGGGCGAGAACCGGCGCGTCCTCGGCCTTGAGCTGGAAGGCTTCCATGGTGGTCAGGAAGGGACGATTGCGGGCAGCCGAGCGCATTCCCATCGTCACCATCATCCGCTCGACATTGTCGCGCCCGAGGAGCCGAAGAAGCGCATCCGTGGCGGTGTTGTCGCTGTGCGAGATCATCAGACCGGCGAGCGTGTGAACCGTGACGGGCGAGCCGAGCGGCCAATCCTGGAGGATGCCGCTCGGAAGCGAATGGCGGTCGAGCGGGACAACCTGGTCCCAGCGCACGCGGCCCGCGCGGACTTGCCGCGACAGCTCGCCGAGGATGATCAGCTTGAAGGTCGAGCCGATCGCCAGCGCCTGGTCGGGATTGTGGCTCGCGACCAAATTCGGGCCGGCCTCGTCGAGCCGGGCGACGGCGAAGTTCGCCTGTCCCGGGAGGGCCTGGAGCTCCTGGGCGATCGCCGCGAAGCTGTCGCCGCCGACGGGTTCGACTCCGGTGATGAGCAGCTGGGTGACGCGGTGCGGCGCCTGCGGCTCGATCCCCAGGTCCATGACCAGGATCGACCGCTCGGTGCGGATTCGGATCGTGCCGCCGGTGGCCGAGCGCGGCGCGACGGAAACCAGTTCCTGGACCGCTCCATGCTGCTGTGCCAGGCCGGCCGAAATCTGGTTGATCTGGGCCTCGGGGACCTGGGCGAGGAAGCCGGGGGTGAAGGTCGCCCTGAGATCGGCCGTTCCGCGAAGGACGTTGACGATCGCCTCGGCTGCCTGGCGCAGCTCCGGTGACGCCGCCGTCGCCGCGGGCGGCTGACCGGCGGCTGCCGCGGGCGCGGCGGGCAAAGCGATGGCAAGGCTGACGAGAAATGCGCGGATCATGGAAGTCCCCCCTTTCGCCGGGAGACTAAGCGAAACCAGTGCGGGCTTCCACCGTTACAGGTCCGAAGCATTTATCCAGGAGGACCATCATGCCCGTTGCCACCACCAGCCTGGTCGAGCGCATCGCCCGAGTGATCGCGGGACGCGTGCTCAGCGCCAACGCGGATGGCGACGATCCCTCGGCCGGCGAGAAGGTCGACGAGGTTTGGTTCATGTACCGGGACGACGCGGTGTCGATCCTCAAGACCATGCGCGAGCCCGACGAGGCGGCAGCCCGGGCAGGCGACACGGCGGTGTGGGAGCGGATGATCGAGGCGTCGATCGACGCCGCCTGATCAGAGGGCCCCGAAGAAGGGGCTCAGAGCCCATAGGGACGGGCCGGCGAGAAGCACTCCGACGGCGACGTCGAAGCCGCGGATCGGCCGGATCCGGACTCCGCGGCGCGGATTGCTGATCGAGTCGGCGATCGTCGCGAACAGGACAAGCAACCCGCAGCCGGCCGTGACGACCAGGGCGAGGACGTAGGGCAGGACGAAGGTCTCGGGCCAGCGGACGTAGAGCACCCACAAAAGCAACGCGGCGAGGCCCGCCACGGCCCCGGCGGCCGTGACCCTTGGCACGCTTGCGAAGCGCGTCATGCGTCGATCGCTTCCTCGTCCAGCTCGGCGGCGTGGCTCTGAATGAACTGGAAGCGATGCTCCGGGTTGCGGCCCATCAGCCGGTCGACGAGGTCGCGGACCGCGCTTCGCTCCTCATAGTCCTGGGGCAGGGTGATTCGGATCAGCGAGCGCGTCTTCGGGTCCATCGTGGTCTCGCGAAGCTGGCCCGGGTTCATCTCGCCCAGACCCTTGAATCGGCTGACCTCGACCTTCTTGCCCTTGAACAGGGTCCGCTCGAGCTCGGCTCGGTGGGCGTCGTCGCGGGCATATTCGATCGTCGCCCCACTCACGAGCCGGTAGAGCGGGGGCTGCGCCAGATAGAGCGCGCCCTTGCGGACGACGTCGGGCATTTCCTGGAAGAAGAAGGTCATGAGGAGGGTGGCGATGTGGGCGCCGTCGACGTCGGCGTCGGTCATGATGACGATCCGCTCGTAGCGAAGATCGTCCGGGTTGCAGCGGTCGCGTGTGCCGCAGCCCATCGCAAGGGTCAGGTCGGCGATCTCCTGGTTGGCTCGGATCTTGTCCGCCGACGCCGACGCGACGTTCAGGATCTTGCCTCGGATCGGAAGGATCGCCTGGGTCTTGCGGTCGCGCGCCTGCTTGGCCGAGCCGCCGGCGCTGTCGCCCTCGACGATGAACAATTCGGTGCCCGTGGGATCGTCATTGGCGCAGTCGGTCAGCTTGCCCGGAAGGCGGAGCTTGCGCGCCGAGGTCGCGGTCTTCCGCTTGACCTCGCGCTCCATCTTGCGCTTGAGCCGCTCGTCCATGCGGTCGAGCACGTAGCCGAGCAGCGCCCTCCCGCGGTCCATATGGTCCGACAGGAAATGGTCGAAATGGTCGCGGACCGCATTCTCGACCAGCCGAGCCGCGTCGGGCGAGGTCAACCGGTCCTTGGTCTGGCTCTGGAACTGCGGGTCCTTGATGAACACCGACAGCATCAGCTCGGCGGGCGCGAGCAGGTCCTCGGCCTGGATGTCCTTGGCCTTCTTTTGGCCGACGAGCTCGCCGAACGCTCGGATGCCCTTAGTGAGCGCGGCGCGAAGCCCTTGCTCATGGGTGCCGCCGTCGGGAGTGGGGATGGTGTTGCAATAATAGGACGCGGCGCCGTCGCTCCACAAAGGCCAGGCGACCGCCCATTCGACCGTGCCCTGGCCGTTCGGGAATTCCTGCTTGCCGGCGAAGAACTGGTTGGTCGCGCACTCGCGGGTGCCGATCTGCTCCTTCAAATGGTCGGCGAGGCCGCCGGGGAACTGGAACACGGCCTCGGCGGGAACCTCCTCGCCGTCGTTGATCAGCGACGGGTCGCAGCGCCAGCGGATCTCGACGCCTGCGAAGAGGTAGGCCTTGGAGCGGGCGAGCCGGTACAGCCGCGCCGGGCGGAAATGCGCGCCCTCGCCGAAAATGTCGGGATCGGGGACGAAGCTGGTGGTGGTGCCGCGGCGGTTGGGCGCGGCGCCGATCTTCTCGAGAGCGCTGATCGGAAGACCGCGGGCGAAGGTCTGGCGGTAGAGCTCGCGGTTGCGGGCGACCTCGATGGTCGTTTCGGTCGACAGCGCGTTGACGACGCTGACCCCGACGCCGTGGAGGCCGCCGGAGGTCGCATAGGCCTTGTCGGAGAATTTGCCGCCCGAATGGAGCGTGGTGAGGATCACCTCGAGCGCCGACTTTCCGGGATATTTGGGATGCTCGTCGACTGGAATTCCGCGGCCATTGTCGGTGATGGTGAGCCGGTTGCCGGGTTCCAGGGTGACCTCGATTCGGGTGGCGTGGCCCGCGACCGCCTCGTCCATCGAGTTGTCGAGCACCTCGGCGGCGAGATGGTGGAGCGCCCGCTCGTCGGTGCCGCCGATATACATGCCCGGGCGGCGGCGGACCGGCTCCAGCCCCTCGAGCACCTCGATATGGGAGGCGTCGTAATCGGCCGCCGTGCGGGAGGAGGACGCGAACAGATCGTCTGACATGGCGGGGTTATGGGAGGTGGGCGGCGCAGAGGCAAGTTGCCGGGATGTTCTATCCACAGACCCGCGGTGCCGTTCGCGTCAGAAGCGCACGCTGAGCCCCAGGCTGACGCTCGTGCCGACGTCGTAGGCGTTGATCGCGATGCTGTTGTCGCCGAACTCCTGAAGCTCCCGATAATCCTGGCCGAAGATGTTGCGCACCTCGAACTGGAGCTCGCCCTCGACTCCGCCGAGCGGAACCGCCTGGCGGGCGACGACGTCGACCCGAAGCCCGGGCCGCTCGACGATGTCGGGCTGGCGCGCGCTTCCCTGGATCGGGCCACGGTTGGTCACTCGCTCGCTGGCATAGTTGACCAGCACCGTGGCTTGACTGAGCCGCTCCGTGTCTTCGATTCCGATCTGCACATTGACGAGATGATCCGACTGGCCGGTCAGCGGCGCGCCGTCCTGGAACAGAAGCCGCGCCTCGACGGGCTGCAGGTCGGGCCCGACGACCATCGAATCGTCGGCGCGGATCTGCGACTGGGTGTAGGTATAGTTGGCGATCAGCAGCAGTCGGCGCGTGTCGAAGAACGGCCCGCCGAGCGCGTCGAGCGGGATATATTTCTGGGCCTCGATCTCGGCTCCGTAGAGCTCGGCCTGCGGGGCGTTGGCGAAGCCAGTGCGAAGCTGGCCGCCGCCGGCGAAGAAGGCCGCCGCTTCGATCGGGTTGTCGATCTGCTTGTAGAAGGCGGACGCGCTGACCCGCTGGTTCCGGGCGAAATACCATTCCCAGCGTGCCTCGAGGTTGGTCAGCTTGCTGTCCTGGAGGAACGGATTGCCGGTGAACTCGCGGTCGGATTCGAAGTCCTGGTAGAGCTGGGGCGCGAGCTCGCGGAATTGCGGGCGTGCGATGGTGCGCGAGGCGTGGAGGCGGGCCTGCATGTCCGGGGCGAAGGCGTAGGTGAGGGTGAGCGCCGGAAGCAGATAGTCGTTGGAAAGCGCGGTCGGGGCCAGAGTGCCGTTCGGAGTCACCGACTGGTCCGCGCTTTCGAAACGAACGCCCGCGGTTGCGGTCAGCCCGTCGAAGAGCGTCGCGTCGACCTGGCCGTATAGCCCATGGATGTCGAGCCGAGCGTCGTAGGCAGCGGCGCCCTCCGCGCCCGACACGTCGCGAAGCTGGATGTTGAAGGTCTGGACGTTGAAGTCGGACAGCAGGAAGTCCGGCCGCTGCTGGGCGATCTCGACCGGAAGCGCTCCGTCGGGCCGGAAATATTGGAACTGGAAGCGCGATGCCGAGCGCTCGGTCTGGCTGTAGGCATAGCCCGCCGACAGAGTCACCGGAAGCGAGGGCAGCCGGTAGCTGAGGTCGATTCCGCCGGCGAGCACCTCCTCGTCGAGGTCGCTGAACGCGATCGTCGCGAACTGACCGCCCGAGGCGAGGTCGTTGACATAATCGTCGACGTCGGTGGCGCCGACCGTCGTGGGATCGCCGTCGCCGCGATAGGCGTAGCCGATCTCGCGCTCATAGGGGGACTGGCGCTGCGACTTGGCGTAGGTGCCGCGAAGGTCGACCTCCAGGTCCCCGAAGTCGAGTTCGGCGACGAGTTGGGTGTCGAGAAGCTGGCGCTCGAACCAGTAGCTGTTCTGCTCGATCAGCGACGGCGGCAGGTCGGGGTCCTGATCGGTAACGTTGCGGTTGAAGCCGGCGCCGAGGCGGCCCTGTTTCAGAGTGTCGCGGATGAACAAATTGGTCCAGCGGATGCGGTGCTCGCCGAACTCGAGACCGACGCCGAGGAGGCCGTTCACGACAATCCGGTTGTCGGTGATGACGCTGTTGAAGCTGCGCTGCGGAGTCCCGGCGAGCTCCGGGTCGAGCGAGCTCTGCTGGAGCGTGTCGCGGGTCCGCCAGCTGTTGCTGTAGCCGAGATTGGCGATGAGCCCGATGCGCGCATCGTCGCCGATGTCGATCGCGGTTCCGGCGCTGATGTTGGCCGAGACGTTGGCCGGGATGTTGCGGTTGGTCTGAAGAACCGTGGTCGGCGAGTTGACCAGGTCCATGGCGAACTGGCGGCGCTGCTCCGGAGTCGTCGCGGTGTTGAAATTGCCGGCGGATGCGGCCGCGATCAGGCCGGCAGGCGCATCGCGGGTGCCGTCGTCGAAGCCGGTCCAGTCGGTGTCGCTTCCATAATAGGCATAACCGAGGTTGAACGTCGTCTCGGTGTCGCCGCCGACGCTCGCTCCGATCTCGATGAAGCTCTCGTCGGGGATGGCGCGGGTGGTGAGGTTGATCACCCCGCCGCCGAACTCGCCCGGGAAGTTGGCCGAGAAGGTCTTCTGAACCAGCGAGCTGGCGATGAGGCTGGTCGGGAAAATGTCGAGCGGCACGACCCGGCGCAGCGGCTCGGGGCTCGGCAGCGGCGATCCGTTGAGAAGCGCGAGGCTGTAGCGGTCGCCAAGGCCGCGGACGTAGACGAAGCCGTTGCCGACGACGCTGAGACCGGTGACCCGCCCGAGCGCGCCGGCGATGTCGCCCTCTCCGGTTCGCTCGATATCCTCCTGGCTCAGAAGCGACACGACCTGGGGCGTTCGGCGCACCAGATTGCCGCGCTGCCCAGTGACGACGACGACGTCTTCACTCACTCCGCCGCCCGGGATGGAAACCTCGACCTCGTCTCCGGGGACCTGCTGCGGAAGCGCCTCTATCTCGGCCGGAGCGGCTTCGGACGAGTCCGATGCGGTGGTGGCCCCGGTCTGGGCGAGCGCGGCGGGCGCGCACAGGGCGGTGGAAAGGAGGAGCAGGCTCCCGAACGTCAAAGTCTTGGTCATGTCTCGAAATCCCTGGCGCGATGCCTTGCGAGGCTTGCGAAAAGGGGCGGCGTCCGCTGGATCGCCGCCCCTGCTGTGCGCGTGACGGCGATCAGTTGATCGGCAAGGCCGTGCAGAGCGTCCCGCTGCCGCCGAAGTTCGCGTAGCCGGAATTGCAGGTCCAACCCTGGAAGCGCGTGTCGGACGGCCCTTGGATCGCGCCGATATAGGTCACCGCCTCGAGCCGGTTCGGCGCGGACGCGTTCACCGCGAAGAACGGATCGGCGTTGAACGGGGTCGGGTCCGTCACCGCCACCGCGTTCTCGGTTGCGCCGTTCATGAACAGGTTGAGCAGGCTCGGCGTGTAGGCCGAGTTGTTGTTGTTCGTGCCCGACCCGAAGATCGACTGCAGAGCCGCGACGTCGACGTTGCCGTCGTTTCGGAAAGGCGCCGCGCACGACATCACGACCGAGCGGAACAGCGGCGGGCCGTTGTCCTGGGTCGCGGCGTCCTGAGCGCGGACGGTGGTGCCGCCCGTCGCGTCGACATCGATGCAATTCTGGCTGCTGACGATGATGCTGTTGAGCAGCGCGTAATCGGTGCCGCCGCGCATCAGCACCGCGTTGCCGCCCGAGCTCGCTCGGCTCTGGATGAAGGTCGCGTTGGACACTCGGGTATATTGCCTCGGCGCTGCGTCCTCGTTGCCGTTGGAATCGGCCTCGATATGGGAGTCGCCGTCACCGGTCGGCTTCTGGATGCCGAGGACGAACTGGACCGTGCCGCGATAGCCGAGATCGGTGTCGAGGCTGTCGTCGTCGGCACCGGTGAGGGCGAGGTTCTTGAGGTTCACCCGGCCGCCGAAGATCTCGATTCCGTCGTCCGAGCTGTTGTGGACCTGGATGTTGTCGATCGTCGTGCCGCTTCCGACGCCGCCGAGGGTGAGGCCCTGGAGCTCGTTGCCCGGAGCGATGGCGAAGCCCGAATAGCGGATCTGGACGAAGCGGAGCGAGCCGCTGTTGTCGTTCGGCGATGCGCCGCCATAGAGCGAGCCGGTGGTGCCTTCGATCACCTGCTGGCAGTTGGCCGAGCCGCCCGGCACGGCGGTGTTGCAGTCGCTGATCGGTGCCCGGCCGAGCATGATCACGCCGCCCCACAGGCCCTGGCTGCTGTCGGTCGCGGTGCCGGCGACATTCTCGCGCGCGGTGAAGATGATCGGGCTGGTCGCGGTGCCGTTGGCCTGGATCCGCGAGCCGCGGTTGACGACGAGATAGTCGTTGCCCGACGAGCCGAACACGACCGCGCCGGCCTGAATGGTGAGCGTGACCGACTGGCAGCCGGCAAGCGGCGCCGCGACGTCGCCGCCGCAGTCGCTTCCGACGTTGACCGGGCCGACCAGGGCATAAGCGACGCCCGGAACGTTCTGAAGGACCGTGTCCTGCGTGAAGCGGCTCGGCACCTGGCAGGCGCGGCGGTTGCCGACGATCCCGCCGTCGACGGTCCCCGCGGGGCAGCTTGCGGCGGGCGTTCCCGGGGGAGTGGTCGGCGGGGTCGGAGTGGTCGGGGGCGTCGGAGTGCCCGGCACCACGATGACGCCTTCGCCCGGCGAGGCGATGTCGTCCGCGCCACACGCGGCGAGCGGAATTATGGTGCTGGCGAGAAGAAGCTTGCGGAGCGGCGACATGTGAGACCCCCTGTTCAGGTTTACGAGAAGCGACTCGCAGAACCGAGTCGATGTCCGCAACGGCTGCTAGGTGGTCTTTGCGACGGCTTTATTACATGTCCGGAAGTATGCTGGGAGAAGTTCGGTCTCGTCATTGCGCATTACATTGCGACTCTATGACAAGTATATGAAGGACTGCTGACACAACAATGACAAGATCCGCACGATACTTGTCATCACGCCCTTGGGTCGGCATCGATGTCGAGCGCGTAGCCAGCCGAGCGCACGGTGCGGATCAGCTCGGCGCCGCCATTCGAGTTGATCGAGCGCCGCAAGCGCCGGATGTGGACGTCGATCGTCCGGATATCGATGTCCGAGTCACGGCCCCAAACCGCGTCGAGCAGCCGTTCGCGCGAGAAGACCCGGCCGGGATGTTCGAGGAACTGGCGCAGCAACCGGTATTCGGTGGGCCCAAGCGGAATGACCCTTCCGCCGCGGCGCACCTTGTGGCCGAGAATGTCCATCTGGAGGTCGGCATAGCTGAGCTGCTCGGCAGCAAGCGCCGGCCGGATCCGCCGAAGCACCGCGCGCACCCGAGCCACCAGCTCGAGCGGGCTGAACGGCTTGGTCACGAAGTCGTCCGCGCCGGTCTCGAGACCGCGAATTCGGTCCGCTTCCTCCGATCGACCCGTCACCATGATGATCGGCACGTTGGCCGTCCCGGTGGAGCGGCGAAGGCGCCGGCACACCTCGATTCCGGGCAGCCCCTCGATCATCCAATCGAGCAATATGATGTCGGGCACGCTCTCCTGTGCGAGAAGCAGGGCCTCTTCGCCGTCCGGCGTATGTTCGACGTCGAAGTCCTCGCGCTCGAAATGCCAGCGCAGCAGCTCGGCGAGGCCGCGATCGTCCTCGACGAGGAGAAGCCGACCCTTCACAGGCAAGCCGCGCCGCTCGGCGTGCGATCCCGCCTTTGATCGCTAAAGCTCGCGCTGCTCCCGACAACGATCATCCGATCCTCCGCCAGGCGTCACTAGGGCGGCAAGGCGAAGGCGGAATGACACTCCCGTTACGCTTTGGTGACTGGGAGCAAGCGCGCCGTCTGCGGGGGGCGAGGCCGGAAGGTCAGCCGCCGAGAAACTGGTGGTCGATGAAAATCTTGAGGCCGAGGCCGACGAGCATCAGGCCTCCGCCGATCTCCGCGGCCTTGCCGAGGCGGGTGCCGGCGGCGGCGCCGAGGAACACTCCGGCATAAGAGAGAATGGCGGTGGTGACGCCGATCGTCGCGCAGGCGACGAGGAGCGGGGCGCCGAGCAGGGGCAGGGCGATTCCGGCTGCGGCGGCGTCGATGCTGGTGGCGAAGGCGGCGGCGAGCAGGGTCCAGCCGACGAGGCGGCGCTCCGCCCCGTCATCCTCCGCGCTGAACGCGGCGCGGATCATTCGAAGGCCGAGGAAGCCGAGGATGATCAAGGCGACCCAGTGATCGGCCGCCCGGACGATCGGTGCGAAGGCGAGGCCGAGCGCCCAGCCGAGCGCGGGCATCAGCGCCTGCGCTGCCCCGAACGCCGCTCCGATCCGGGCGGCGCCCGCGGCTCCTGGCCTGACCGCCGCACCCTGAGCCACGGCCGCGGCGAAGGCGTCCATTGCAAGCGCGAGCGCGAGGAGGATGAGGGAGAGGGCGATCATCGGAACAAACCTGCGAGTGGGCCGCTATGGCGGGCGCGCGGCGCGGAGGCAAGTTGCCGGCACCGCGGGTTCGTTGGAGTAGCGCTCGCGCCGAGCGGATCGAACGTCGTCGTTGCCGGAGGTCGGCGGAAGGTCTATTTTATGTTTGTGCCCAGTCGCTTCCGCCGCCGTTACCTGGACCTGCTCGGGTCGATCTACCTCTACAACGAGCATCGCGGCTATACCGCGCTCGACCGGGTGCTCGAGGCGGTTCGGGCGCGATCGCCGGACGACCATGCGCTGATCGCGGCGATCGAGAAGCACCGCGCCGACGAGCGCAAACACTATCTCATGTTCCGCCGCTGGTTCGAGCGGCGCGGGGTGATGCCCTATGCGGTCGACCGGGCGTTCGGGCATATCGACCGTTTCGTCGAGATCGTGTTCGGAACCCCGATCGACCGGCTCGACACCCAGGCGGTGATCGACCGCGACGACTTATTCGAGAAGCTGTGCCGGGTGATCGCTCTCACCGAGCGGCGCGGCTACCGCCAGGTCGAGATCCTGCTTCGCCACCCGCTGGTGAAGGACGACAAGCAGCTCATGCGAATCTTCGGGATCGTCGAGAAGGACGAGCCGAGTCACTGGGCGCCCTACGAAGCCTGGCTCGAGGCGCATTCGCGGCGCCAGCCCGGACGTTGGGAACGGATGATCGACAGCTTCATTCATGGCGAGTTGCTGTTTTTGAAGCTCCCCTTCCTCTTCTTGAGGCCCGGCCTGCGGCGGCGCGGCGACTGGCCGGATTCGGCCGACCGCTCGGCGCCCGCGGCGATTCATCAAGCGACGGTGGCGGCCGCTGGATGAGCGGAGCGGCGCGCGCTGGGCTCGGCCGCTTCGTGTCGCGGCACGTCGGGGTGCTGCTCGCCCGAAATACGGTCGTGAGCTGCGTCGTCTTCGCGATCGACCTCGCCCTGCTATGGGTGCTTGTCCAGGGCGGCGGGATGAACACGCTGCTGGCGGCCACTGTCGCGTTCATCGCGGCCAACGGTCTCCATTACGTGCTCGGGCGGACCTGGATCTTCCAGGGCACCGAGCGGAGCGTCGGCGCCGGTTTCGTCTATTTCCTGATCAACGCGGCGATCGGCCTCGTCATCACGATGGGGCTCTACGCGGCGATGCTCGAATTCACCTCGATCCATTATCTGGTGGCTCGGGTGATCGTGTCGGTGGTCGGCGGGCTCACCGTCTTCTACCTCAACGCCACGCTCAACTTCCGAAGCGTTTAGCCGCGCCGTGCGCGTCGCGCTGTTCACCGGCAACTACAATTATCTGCGCGAGGGCGCCAACCAGGCGCTGAACCGGCTCGTCGGCCATCTCGAAGGGCGCGGCGACACGGTGCGGGTCTATTCGCCGGTCACCGACACTCCGGCGTTCGAGCCGACGGGCACTCTTGTGCCGGTCCCATCAATCGCCCTTCCGCTCAGAAGCGAGTTCCGGCTCGCACTCGGCCTCCCGCGAGCCATTCGCAGCGACCTCGCCCGCCTCGCCCCGGACATCGTCCATGTGGCGACCCCGGACATATTGGGCACGCGCGCCCAAACCTTCGCGAGGCGGCGGGGAATCCCGGTCGTCGCCAGCCTCCACACCCGCTTCGAGACCTATCTCGAACATTATGGACTTGGATGGGCCCGGCCCGCGGTCGAGGCGCATCTGCGGCGCTTCTACCGGCGAAGCGACCATGTGCTCGCTCCGAACGAGCCGCTCGCGGCCGAGATGCGGCTTTTGTGCGGCGCCGATCGGGTCGGCCTGTGGAGCCGGGGCGTGGACCGGGCGCTGTTCACGCCGGCCCGGCGCGACGAGCGATGGCGCGCTGCCCAGGGATTCGCCCCGGACGACGTCGTCATCCTCTATTTCGGCCGCCTCGTGCTGGAAAAGGGAGTCGACGACTATGTCGCGGTGGTTCGCCGGCTCCAGCAGCAGGGCGAGCAAGTCCGTCCCTTGGTGGTCGGGGCAGGGCCCGCTGCCCGCCGCTTCGACGCGGTGGACCGGCCGGTGATGGCCGGTCACCTCGAAGGGGAGGCGCTTGCCCGCGCCATCGCCAGCGCCGACATCCTGCTCAACCCGAGCCGAAGCGAGGCGTTCGGAAACGTCGTTCTTGAAGCGATGGCTTGCGGCCTCGCGATCGCCTGCGCCGACGGAGCGAGCACGCGCCCGCTGATCGCCGACGGCGTGACCGGCCTGCTGTGCCGCTCGGAGGAGGATTATCGTCGCGCCGTCGCGGGCCTGTGCCGGTCGCCCGAACGGCGCCGCGAAATGGGCGCGGCTGCACGCTCCGCGAGCGCGGGCTACGATTGGGCTTCGGCTTCGGAGAGTGTCGCCCAGGCTTATGAACGGCTGGTCGGAGCCCGGGAGCGTTCCGGAGGGCGTCAGGCGGGGGCCGGCGTCTCCGCAGTCTCGCCGTAAATGCGGTCGAGATAAGCCGACGCGAGCTCGTAATGAGCTTTTACTGCTTGGCTATTCATGGATTTTTGCGCCAGCGTGACATGGTCTTCCGCTCGGCGCTCGTAATATTCAACGGTATCGGGCGAAGTCATCTTCTAGTCTCAAGGGTTTCTGCTCTTGGATCTCTCCCCGAAAAGCGACGGGGGGATCAAAAGCAGAAACTCTGGAGACTTACCGTAGGTTCCCGGTAACTTGATTGATCCGGGTTAGCCGCGCCTCAGCGCACGCGCGGCCCGCCGAACGGAAGCGGCGGCGGCTTGCGGTCGCGGCGCGGAAGCTGCGCCTGGTAGGCGACCCCGCAATGTTCAACGCAATAAGGGAAGCCGGGGTTCGACTGCTTGCCGCAGAAGTGGAAATCGGGCTCGCCGGGATGGCCGATCGGCCATTTGCAGATGCGCTCGTTGAGATCGAGAAGGCTGGTCTTGTCGGCGATCTCGGGGCTCGGCTTGGCCGGCACCAGGCGGCGCGGCGGCGCGGGCGGGATCGGCGCCTGCTGCTCGCCGGGCATCTGGCGCTCGAAGCCGCCGGGGCCGATCGAGCGGGCCAGCGGGGTCGAAGACTTGGGCGCGGACGGAGTCGCCTTGGCGGCCGGAGCGGCTTCGGGCTCGTCCTCATCCTCGTCCTCGAGATCGAAGGGAGGCTCGCCCGGGACGTCGAGGGTCGTCGTCGCGAGCACGTCGACCGGCTCCGGAGCCGCCTTGGCTTCCGGCTCGGGGGCCGCGGCGGGAGCCGGGGCCGGGGCTGCCCCAGCGACCGGGAGCTCGTTCGGCTTCACCGGCGACGGGCGCGACTGGAGGCCGAGGCGATGCGCCTTGCCGATCACCGCGTTGCGCGACACCGCGCCGAGCTCCTCGGCGATCTGGCTCGCGGTCATGCCGCGGCTCCACATTTCCTTCAGGCGATCGATCCGCTCGTCGGTCCACGACATTCAAACAGTCTCCAGGGAAGCTTGCTTGGGTCCCCGGCAGCGACTAGCGACGGCGCCGATGGATAGCCAGACTTCGAAATGGGTGCAGGCCGATCCCGGCGTTCCGGTGATCCGAAACGTCAATTGGGGCGGCCTCAAGACCCTTTATGTGAAGGAAGTGCGGCGTTTCTTCAAGGTGCAGCTTCAGACGATCTGGGCGCCCGCGGTCACGACCATGCTGTTCCTCGCCATCTTCACGGTGGCTCTGGGAGCCCGGCGCGAGGTGAATCTCGCCGGCACGGGGGTCGCGTTCGCCGACTTCATCGCCCCCGGCCTCATCGTCATGGGGATGATCCAGAACAGCTTCGCCAACTCCAGCTTCTCCCTCCTGATCGGCAAGATCCAGGGGACGATCGTCGATTATCTGATGCCGCCGCTGTCGACGATGGAACTGATCACCGCCCTGATCGGCGCTGCGGTGACCCGGGCGGTGCTGGTCGGTCTCGCGGTGTGGGGAGCGATGCTTTTGTGGCCGGGCGTCCATATCTGGCCGCAGCATCTGTGGGCGGTGGTCTGGTTCGGGCTGATGGGCTCGGTGATGCTCGGCTTCCTCGGCCTCCTCACCTCGATGTGGGCGGAGAAGTTCGATCATGCCGCGGCGGTCACCAATTTCGTCGTTGCGCCGCTGTCGCTTCTGTCGGGCACCTTCTACTCGATCGACGCGCTTGCGCCCGCGTTCCGGACGGTCAGCCACGCCAATCCGTTCTTCTACGTCATCTCGGGCTTCCGCTACGGCTTCGTCGGCGCAGCGGATTCGCCCGTCCTGTTCGGCGCCGGCCTGCTCTTCGCGATCAACTTCGGCCTCGGCGCTCTCACCTACGTGCTCCTCAAGCGCGGCTGGCGCATCCGTTCCTAAATCCTCCCTGGCAGGGGGAGGGAGGATTAACGGCGACTGTCGGTGCCATTCAGGGTCGTAACAGGTCCGGCACGGTAATTCCTCCAACAGTTCTTCAAGGAGGCATTGTCATGCGTAAGCTTCTCATCTCCGCCGCCGTCGCTTCGGCCGCCGTCATCGCGATGCCCGCCGCGGCCCAGGGCTATTATGGTGGCCAGGGCTACGGCCAAGGCTACGACCAGCGCGGCAATTACGGCTATCCGGGCGACCGCGGCCTGATCCAGCGCTTCCACCAGCAGATCGGCCAGCTGGAGCAGCGCATCGAGCGGTCGGCCCAGCGCCGCGCAATCTCGCCCGGCGAGTATCGCTCGCTTCGTCAGCAGGCGGCCAATCTGCACCAGCGCCTCGAACGCTTTGCCCGCAACGGGCTGAGCCGCGGCGAGGCGCAGGACATCTCGAACCGGATCGACAATCTTCGCGAGCGGATCCGCGACGAGCGCCGCGACGGCCGTGATGGCCGTGACGGACGCCGCGGCGGCTGGTAACGGTTGGGCTCGGGCTTCGGCCTATCTGCCTCAAACTGCCGCTAAATTTCCCCCGCGCCGACCCCGGCGCGGGGGAACGTGGTTAAGGCCAAGTCGTTTTCGCGGCATGGCTGACCAAACAATGAGATCCCTTGGGATCGCCCTCGCCGCCGGCTTCGCCGGCACTGCTGCAATGACCCTGAGCCAGGCGCTCGAGCAGAAGCTGCGCGGATCGCGCCGCCCCCGCACGGCCGCCAGCGTCGCCGAGAATGCGACCGGCATCGAAGCCGAGACCAAGGAGGGGCGCGACGCGATGTCGAGCTCGCTTCACTGGCTCTACGGCACCGGCCTCGGCGCTGCGCTCGTCCCGCTCGAAGGCGTAAGCGAGCCCTATCGCTCGCTGAGCTTCCTCGGCGGAGTCTATGGCGCCGGCCTCGCCTGGGAGAGCATCGCCGACAAGCCGGACGCTCCGAGCCGCCGCGACGCGACGTCGATGGGCACCGACTTCATGCATCACCTCGTCTATGCCGGCACCGCGACTCTCGCCTATAATGGGCTGAGGGCGCTCGCCGAGGGCGACCAGGACGCTGGCAGCGCCCGCTCGCTGTTCGCCTCGTGGAACGAGGACAGCGGCTCGGAAGAGAGCGGCAATTCCGGCGACCGGGAAAGCACCGGCAGCAGCACGAGCAAGCAGACCGCAACCACCAACGCCTGACGGCAAAGCATGACGACGAGGCCGGGAGCGGGGGACCGCTTCCGGCCTCGCCTTGTGCGCGCCACAGCATTTGACGGTCCTTCGAGCGACCTCCTATAGCGGCGGCAATCCCCAATCGGCCGCCAACAGGAGTTCGCCGCAATGTCGATCACGCCGCTCATGCCCGTCTATCCGCGCTCGCCAGTGCGGCCGGTGCGTGGCGAAGGGGTCTATCTCTACGGCGAGGGCGGCGAGAAATATCTCGACTTCGCAAGCGGCATTGCGGTCAACCTGCTCGGCCACGGCCACCCGGTCCTGACCAAGGCGATCCAGGACCAGGCCGCGACCCTCATCCACGTCTCCAACCTCTATGGCAGCCCGCAGGGCGAGAAGCTCGCCCAGCGCCTCGTCGACCTGACCTTCGCCGACACGGTGTTCTTCACCAATTCGGGTGTCGAGGCGGTCGAGTGCGCGATCAAGACCGCGCGCCGCTACCACCATCATCACGGCCATCCCGAGAAGAACACTCTGATCACCTTCCGCAACGCCTTCCACGGGCGCACGATGGCGACGATCAGCGCGACCGATCAGCCCAAGATGATCGAGGGCTTCGCTCCGCTTCTCGAGGGCTTCAAGGTCGTCGAGTTCGACAATCTCGAAGCCGCCGAGGCCGCGATCGACAAGAACACCGCCGGCTTCCTCCTCGAGCCGATCCAGGGCGAGGGCGGGATCCGCCCGGCGAGCAAGGAATTCATCCAGGGCCTCCGCCGCCTCGCCGACGAGCATGACCTTCTGCTCGTTCTCGACGAAGTTCAGAGCGGGGTCGCCCGAACCGGATCGCTCTACGCCTACGAGCAATATGGCATCGAGCCGGACATCATGGCGACCGCCAAGGGCATTGGCGGCGGCTTCCCGATGGGAGCCTGCCTCGCCACCGAAAAGGCGGCGGCGGGAATGGTCGTCGGCACTCACGGCTCGACCTATGGCGGCAACCCGCTCGCTATGGCCGCTGGCGGGGCGGTGCTCGACGTCGTCGCCAATGACGAGTTCCTCGCTCACGTCCGCACCATGGGCGACCGGCTTCGCGGAGCGCTGGAGCAGATGATCCCCAATCACGACCACCTGTTCGAGAGCGTGCGCGGGATGGGCCTGATGCTCGGCCTCAAGATGAAGACCGACAGCCGCGCCTTCGTGACCTATCTTCGCGACCATGGCCTGCTCACCGTCGCTGCAGGCGACAATGTGATGCGGATCCTGCCGCCGCTGGTGATCGAGGAGGCGCATATCGCCGAGTTCGTCGAGAAGCTGTCCGAAGCCGCGCGCCAGTATGAGGTGCCGCAGGCGGCTTGAAGCTCCTTCGTCACCCTGAACTCGGTTCAGGGTCCATCCTTCCACGTCTCAGCAGTCCGAAGATGGATGCTGAAACAAGTTCAGCATGACGGTTGACCGAACTATGACCCTGCGCACTCTCTACCCGCCCATCGAGCCTTACCGCAGCGGGCATCTCGAGGTCGGCGACGGCCACTCGCTCTACTGGGAGCTGTGCGGAAATCCCGACGGCAAGCCGGCGGTGTTCCTCCACGGCGGGCCCGGCGCGGGGTGCAGTCCGGACCACCGCCGGCTGTTCGATCCGGCGCTCTACAACATCCTTCTGTTCGACCAGCGCGGCTGCGGCCGCTCGACCCCGCACGCGTCGCTCGAGGCGAACACGACCTGGGACCTCGTCTCCGACATGGAGCGGCTCCGTGACATGATGGGCGCCGAGCAATGGCTGGTGTTCGGCGGCTCGTGGGGATCGACGCTCGGCCTCGCTTATGCCGAGACCCATCCGGAGCGGACTTCGGCCCTGGTGCTGCGTGGAATCTTCACCATGCGCCCGTCGGAGATCGACTGGTTCTACCAGTCCGGCGCCTCTTTCCTGTTCCCGGACGAATGGGAGAAATATCTCGCTCCGATCCCGGCCGAGGAACATGGCGACCTCGCCGCCGCCTATCAGCGCCGGCTGACCGATCCCGACCCGGCGGTGCAGCTCGAGGCGGCCAAGGCGTGGAGCGGCTGGGAGGGCGCCACCGTTCGCCTCCTGCCAGACGCCAAGCTCGTCGAGACGGTGACGGAGGACCGCTACGCCATCGCGATCGCTCGGATCGAGAACCACTACATGATCAACCGCGGCTGGTTCGACGGCGACCAGTTGATCCGGGACGCCGGCCGATTGAAGGCCATTCCCGGAGTGATCGTCCAGGGCCGCTACGACGCCTGCACCCCGGCGGTGACCGCATGGGATCTCCACCGCGCCTGGCCGGAGGCGGAGTTCCACATGGTCCCGGACGCCGGCCACGCCTTCAACGAGCCCGGAATCCTCCACCGCCTCATTGAGGCGACGGACCGGTTCGCGCGCTAAGGGGCTGAATCGGCGCGCGGCCGTGCCTATATGGCCGCGATGTCTTCGAACCCATCCTCCGCTGCCGCCTCGGTCACCAACCTCGACGAGGCGATCGGTTTCACTCTGCCCCACCGCCACGCGCGGGGGCGGCTCGTGCGCCTCGGCCCCGTGCTCGACGAGGTGCTGTCGGCCCACGCCTATCCGGCGCCGATCGCGCGGATCCTGTCCGAGGCGCTGACCCTCACCGCTCTGCTTGGAGCGATGTTGAAGGATGCGGGCGGCCAGCTCACCCTCCAGGCGCAGACCGAGTCGGGGATCGTCGACTTGCTCGTGTGCGATTATCGCGGCGGCGAGCTTCGCGGCTATGTCCGCTTCGACATGGAGCGGCTCGCTGAGACTCCGGCGCTTCCGAACCTCGAGAAGCTGTTCGGCAAGGGTTATCTCGCGATCACCTTCGATCAGGCAGCGACCAACGAGCGCTACCAGGGCATCGTGCCGCTGGAGGGCGAGAGCCTGGCCGAGGCGGCGCAGAGCTTCTTCGCCCAGTCCGAGCAGATCCCGAGCCTGGTGCGCATCGCCATCGACGACACCGGCCATGTCGCCGGCGGCCTCCTCCTCCAGCACCTGCCGGAGGGCGAGGAAGGGCGCGAGCGGCTTCACACCCGTCTCGACCATCCGGAGTGGGACCATGTCCGCATCCTCGCCGAGACGATCCGTTCCAACGAGTTGTTCGACCTCGATCTCCCGGTCGAGACCCTGCTCTGGCGGCTGTTCAACGAGGAGGAGGTGCGGATCCTCGCCTCGGTCCCGCTGCTTCGCGGCTGCCGCTGCAATCCCGAGCATATCCGCGGGGTGATCAGCCGGTTCAGCGAGGAGGAGCGCTCGGAAATGGCCGACGACCGCGGAGTGATCAGCGTCGATTGCGAATTTTGCTCGAAGAGCTTCCCGATCGGCCTGGACGATTTCGAATCGTAGCCGAACCGGCCTTCGCGTTAAGCGGGGGTTTAGTCGTTGGGTGCTAGGGACGTCATGTGTCCGATGGACACGCTTTCCTCCCTAGAGGGCTTAACAAGCCAAACTGGGCCGTCCAACCGGGCGGCCCGTTTCTGTTTAGGGAAGGCACGGTGTTGAGTATCGGCCCCGCAATCCCTAGCTGCGCCGCCATGGCGTCCACCGGCAAGCAAGCAATCATCCTTCTCTCGGGCGGTCTCGATTCGATGACCGCGGCGGCGATCGCTCGCGAGCAGGGCTTCGGCCTCGTCGCACTGACGATCGACTACAACCAGCGCCACCGCGTCGAGCTCGAGGCGGCGGTTCGAATCGCCGACATGCTCGGGGTCGAGCGCCATATCGTTCTTCCGCTCGATCTCAGCCGCTTCGGCGGCTCGGCGCTAACCGCGGACATCGACGTTCCGAAGGACGGGGTCGGCGACGAGGGCGACATTCCGGTCACCTATGTGCCGGCGCGCAACGCCATCTTCCTGACCCTTTGCCTGGGCCTTGCCGAGGCCACCGGGGCGAGCGACATCTTCATCGGGATCAACGCGCTCGATTATTCCGGCTACCCGGATTGCCGGCCCGAATTCGTCCGGGCGTTCGAGGAGATGGCGCGGCTTGCGACCAAGGCTGGAGTCGAGGGTCAGGGGTTCCGGGTCCACGCGCCGCTGATGGACATGACCAAGGCCGACATCGTCGCCGAGGCGACCCGGCTCGGGATCGACGCCGGCCTGAGCTGGTCCTGCTACGATCCGACGCCCGAGGGCGCGCATTGCGGCCTGTGCGATTCCTGCCGGCTCCGCTCGAAGGGCTTCGAGGAAGCGGGCATTGCCGACCCGACCCGCTACGCGGCGCGGTTATGAGCTACGCGGTCAAGGAGATCTTCCTCACGCTCCAGGGCGAGGGGATGCAGGCCGGCCGCCGCGCCGTGTTCCTGCGCTTCGCGGGCTGCAATCTGTGGACCGGGCGCGAGCAGGACCGTGCCACCGCTCAATGCACCTTCTGCGACACCGACTTCGTCGGAATGGATGGCGAGAATGGCGGGCGCTACGAGCTCGATCCGCTTGCCGACAAGGTGGCCGAACTGTGGGGCCGAGGCGAACGGCCGCTGGTCGTGATGACCGGCGGCGAGCCCTTGCTCCAGGCCGATCCGGCGCTGATCGAGGCGCTTCACGCGCGCGGTTTCGAGGTCGCGGTCGAAACCAACGGCACCCAGGCGGCGCCGGCGGGGCTCGACTGGATCTGCGTCAGCCCCAAGGGCTCGAACGAGGTGGTCCAGCGCTCAGGCGACGAATTGAAGCTGGTCTGGCCCCAGGCCGGCATCGATCCGGCCGAGCTGCTCGGCTGGGACTTCCGCCATTTCATCATCCAGCCGCTCGACGGCGTCGACCGCGATGCCTCGCTTCAGGCCGCGATCGCTTTGGTCATGGCCGAGCCGCGTTGGCGGCTCGGCGTTCAGACCCACAAGCTGATCGGCTTACCGTGATTCCTGGCAGCGGCGAAGGTCGCGGCCGCGAAGTCCGGCACAGCTCGGGCCGCTGAACAGGTTGTAGGGCATCGGCTGAAGCGCCGCGAGGCCGGGCACTTCCGAGAACAACCGGTCGCCGGACGGTCGAAGGGCGCTGCGCATCTCGCGGATCCGGGTGCGTGCGACCTCGAACAGCTGGCCCTTGGGCCGGGCGAGCGCCTCCTTCGCGACGTCGCCGGCGACCTGGCAGAAGCCGATCTGGCCGTAGAGGCTCGAGAAATTCTGGTAGGTGGTCGTGTTCCACACGTCGAATTCGCGCTGGCCTGCGCGCTGATTGGCGGCGTTGCGGCGGAAATAGCCCTCCAGCGTGCTGTAGGCGGCGGCGAGCTCTTCGGAATGATGATCGAGGAGCGCGTTGTAATTGTCGACCGAGCGCAGGTAGCGCGAGAACTGGCACTGCAGAGCCGCCACGTTGAGGCCGGCGCGCAGGTTCCACAGGAGCCCGGCGCGAAGCTCTTGCTGCGTCGCCCCGGGAAGCGCGAGGCCGATAATGGCATCGCCGGGCTCGACCGGTCCGCGCTCGAAATTAGGATCGGTGAAGAAGAGCTGCGCGTGAGCGGTCGCCGGAACGGCAAAGGCGATGGCGGCGGCCGCCATCCGGATCGTCAGCTTTTTCGCGAGATTCTTCATTTAAAACTCCGCCGGCTCCGGGACTCAGGAGCGATGCAAGAGCCTAGCAAGCGGTGCCTGGAACGCCAATGTGGTCCGAGCGCCGATTGCCGTGCTGTTGCACCGGCTTAGCGGCGCTGAGTCTGGCCAGCAACCCGCATAAGGCGTCAGGTGCCGGGGAGATTGCCCTGGGCCGCATTGCCGCCGCGATCGCCGCCGGGCGGCGAATCGTCGACGTCACCGGCCGGCGGCGGAGCGCCTCGGCTTCGGCTGCGGCTGGACTCGTCCGAACGGCTCCGCTCGCCCGTTGCGCGGCTGCTGCTGTTGCCGCTTCGATTGGAGGCCGACTCCGAGGCATTGCTCTCTTCCGGAGCAGGCATCGCCATGCTTCCGCCCTGGTTGCCGACGATCTCCATCGCGCTCGCGTCGTTGCCGAGCGGAATGCCGGCGGCCGCGTTCATGTCCGGGACGGCTGCGTTGTTGGCCGCGTCGTTCGAGCCGCAGCCCGAGAGGAGGAGGGCCGCCGCCGCCGCGCCCGCGCACAGGATTTTCTTCACCGGCTTCCTCCCTATTCACTGAAAGACATTCGCGCCCTTACAGGCGGGCGCTCCAACGAAAAAGGGCTGCCGGTCGCCCGGCAGCCCTTTCGAAACGTTCGCTAAGAGCGAAGGCTTACATGCCGTTGGTCGACACGTTGCCCGAAACGTTGCCGGTCGTGGTGTTGACCGAGATGTTGCCGGACATGTTGGCATCCATCGTGGTGTTGGTGTCCATGGAGGTGGTGCCCATGGTGTTCATGTCACCGACGTTACCCATGGTGTCCATGGTGTTGTACTCGCCGCCCATGGTGTTGGCGGAGGTGTTGTTGGTGGCAGTCTCGCCGCCGCAAGCGGTGACGAGCAGGGCCGCGCCAGCGATCATGGACGCCTTGATGATGATGTCACGCATTCGAATTGCTCCCTAGATAGAAGATTTGGCCGGGTTGACCCGTTTTCTGCCCAAATCGGTTTGCACACTTATACGGAAAGGAAACGGCCCTCAAGCCCGCTTCGTTAAGCGGAGAGAAAGCAAAGGAAGTCGGCGAATCTGTTCCTAAACGCGAGGTCCAGCTTCCCCCCCTCATTCGCAAGCCCGATCGCTTCGAGGCTCGTGACCGGAAACTCCGAGATACCGCACGGCACGATCCCTGAGAAGTGCGAAAGTTGCGGGCTGACGTTGATCGCGAAGCCGTGAGTGGTCACCCAGCGGCGGACGCGCACGCCGATCGCGCCGATCTTCGCTTCGCTGCCCTCCGGATCGCTCGTCCAGATGCCGATTCGCTCAGGCACCGCCCACGCCTTCACCCCGACGTCGCCGAGCGAGGCGATCAGCCAGCTCTCGAGCGAATGGACAAAGCGGCGCACGTCGCGGCCGCGCTTGTCGAGATCGAGAAGCACGTAGCCGACCCGTTGGCCCGGCCCATGATAGGTGTAGCGGCCGCCGCGGCCGGCGTCATAGACGGGGAAGCTCTGCGGGTTGAACAATTCGGCCGGGTCGGCGCTGGTGCCGGCGGTGAACAGGGGCGGATGTTCGAGAAGCCAGACCAGCTCGCGCTCGGTGCCCGCGCGGATCGCGGCGCTTCGCTCGTCCATCTTGGCAAGCGCCTCGGGATAGGGCACGAGCCCCTCGGTCACCCGCCACTCCACGTCGTCGATCAATTCGCTGCTCACGCCGTGCCCGTGCCGAAAAAGCCCGTCCGCTCCAAGCCTTTCTTGCCAGCCGCTCCGACGCGCGGCTAAGCCCCGGCCATGAACGAAGCGACCAAGTCGAACTTTTCCTTCAGCCGAGTGTGGGACGACACCCTGAAGATGCTGCGCGCCAATGCGGGCCTGTTGACCGCGATCGCGGGGGTGTTCCTGTTCCTGCCCGCCGTTCTGGTCGCTCACTTCGTGCCGCCGCCGGAAGGCGGGACGACGCCGGCCGAGATGATCGAGCTGATGCTCGACTGGTGGCGGAGCAACGCCCACTGGATGCTGCTGTCGGCGCTGGTCAATATGGTCGGGCTCATCGCCATTTACCTGCTTCTGCTCGCCTCGCCGCGGATGACGGTTGGCGGGGCGGTGGCCGCGGCGCTTCCGATCCTGCCTTTCTACATCGTATTGACGGTGATCCTGAACCTCAGCCTCGCGGTCGGCTTCCTGCTGTTCGTCGTGCCCTTCATCTACCTGCTCGGGCGGCTGTCTTTGGCGAGCCCGGTGCTCGTCGCCGAGATGCGCCGCTCGCCCTTCGCGGCCCTGCAGCGGTCGTGGGCGATGAGCCGCGGCCTCGGCTGGCAGATCGCGCTTCTGATCCTGCTCGTCTACATTGCGGCTCTGGTCATCAACGTCGCGGTGAGCTCGGCGCTCGGAATCATCATCGTCCTTCTGCTCGGGAATGAGGGCGTCGGCGGACTTCTCCTCGCAATCGTCGGCGGCATCCTGAGCGCCGCGACCACCCTGGTGGCGACGGTCCTTCTCGCCGCCATCTACCGCGCCCTGACCGTTCGCCCCGACCTCGAGAAGAGGTTCAGCTAGGCTCGACCAGCGGCACCTGCGGCGCGCAGTCGCGCGGCAGGTGGCCGGTCAGGCGCGGGTCCGGGAAGCTCTCGAACGACCGGCTGACCGCGGTGAATCCGGCGCGCAGATAGGCCGGCATCGCCGCGGGATGGTCGAGCGAGCAGGTGTAGAGTTCGACCTGCTCGACTCCGTCCTGCCACGCCAGGGCGAGCGCGGACTCGATCAGCCAGCGGCCGTGACCGCGCCCGGTCAGCTCCGGAACGAGGCCGAGGAAGCGGATCCGGCACGCGTCGGGATCCCGTTCCAGCTCGATCATCCCGGCCTCGGAGCCGTCCGGGGCTCGAACCAGATTGACCTCGCCGAGGGCCGAGCGAAGCTCGTCGTCGCCCATGATCAGCCGCGAATACCAGAGCCACCGCTCGCCGACGCGGCGGAACAGCGCTCGATAGCGGTCGAGATCGGGATCCGGCCAGGCCTCCAGCTTGAGCTCGGAGGCGGGCAGGGGAGCGGGCCTCGGCCGCTCCGCCATGGTCAAAGCGGTGACGACCGCGCCGACATGGCCGCGCGGGAGCGGGTGAAGGGACACGCCTAGTTCCGCCTCAGGACCACGTCGCCTCCGGAGGCAGGCTCATTAGGATCGCGTCGACATTGCCGCCGGTCTTGAGCCCGAACAGAGTGCCGCGGTCGTAGATCAGGTTGAACTCGGCGTAGCGGCCGCGCCATTCGAGCTGGCGGGCCTTGTCCGCGGCGGTGAACTCGGCGCCCATTCGCCGCCGGACGATGCGCGGGAAGATGTCGAGGAACGCCTCGCCGACATCGCGGGTGAAGGCGAGATTCTCCTCGAAGGTGGCGCCTTCGCCGGGCGCCGCGCATTCGAGATGGTCGTAGAAGATTCCGCCCACTCCGCGGTGAACGCCGCGGTGGGGGATGTAGAAATAGTCGTCGGCCCAGCGCTTGAACCGCTCATAATAGGTCTGGTCATGGGCCGCGCAGGCGGCTCGGAGCCGGGCGTGGAAGTCGGCCGTGTCCTCCTCATAGGGGATCGGCGGGTTGAGGTCGGCGCCGCCGCCGAACCAGCGCCGGGTCGTCACCAGGAAGCGGGTGTTCATATGGACCGCGGGCACATGCGGATTGGCCATGTGTGCGACCAGGCTGATTCCGGTGGCGAAGAAGCGCGGGTCCTCCGCGGCGCCGTGGATGGTCCGCGCGAATTCCTCGCTGAACCGTCCGCCGACGGTGGAGACGTTGACCCCGACCTTCTCGAACACCGTCCCCTTCATCACCCCGCGGACTCCGCCGCCGCCGGGCGCTCCGTCGGGATCGAGCCGGTCCCATTCGACATAGTCGAAGCGGGCGTCGCTCCCGGCTTCGCGCTCGATCGCCTCGAACTCGGCGCAGATCCGGTCGCGAAGCGATTCGAACCAGTCGCGCGCCGCCTGCTGCTGGTCGTCGAGCGCCAGCGGGCTGTCCTGCTCGATCGTGTCGGTCATTGGGGCCATCCCTCGGTGTGACGTAAGGCTTCGCCGAGGGCGATGCCCCCCGCGACCGCGATATTCAAGGACCGGCTGCCGGCACCCGGCAAAAGCGCCGCCGCTTTCCTTTTCGTTCTTTCTACGTTCTGTTCTTCGCAATGATTAGCCAAGACGAGTCGCTTCGCTCCGGGGGCCGCATTACGCCGCTTACGAGGATTTCACTGGAAGAGGACGTCCACGCCTTTCCTGAGTGAGTTCGCGACCGTGCAGCGCTGCCTTGCGATGCTCAGCAGTTCGTCCGCGCTGCGTCCGTCGGCGAGTTCGCACTCGACCTTAAGGCGAGCCTTCGTCGCCACGAGAGGATCTCCATCGAAGTCGATCGTCACCGCCACTTGCAGTCGCGAGACGACGACCCCGATTTCATCGGCGACATAGTGCACGTCGTTGCAGAAACACCCGCCAAGCGACAGCGCGAGCAACTCGCCGCCGTTGAAGCCCAGACCGGTCCCCGATGCCTTGCCTTCCGGCCTGTCGGCGAGAACGGTGTGCAACCCGGCTCGACCGACGCAGGCGCCCGTTCCCGCAAGCTTTGAATATTCGATCGTCATCGACGCCATTCGATCCCTCCCCGACGGACGCGTAGAACAGCTCGCGGGCCTAGGTCACCGTTGCGACGATGGGCGGCGGACCCACGAGCCGAGCGCCGCAGCTTTCGGCGCGCGAGGTCAGCAGGCGCATGGCCTGCGAATATCGCCTGGCGCCGACGTCGAGGATCAACTCGAGTCCGCCGCCGGAGCGCGCGGCGATGTCGACGCGAACACCGTCGCCTTGAACGAAGCGGAGGTCGCCCAGCCGCACCGTCTCATGCTGGTCCTCGCCCTGCACGCGAAGCCTCAACGTGCAACGGTCGACGAGCTCGGCGCGCAGAACCGTGCCGCGTCTCAGCTCCCGGCCATCGTGGAAGTCGAGCACCCGAAGGCCCGAACCATTCAACGAGTCCGCGAAAGCCCGGTCGCGGGCAGGGCCTGCGGAAGCAGCACAGACCGGCAAGGTCAGCGCGGTCGCGGCAATGACTGCGGCACGAAACATGATGGGAATCGTCAGGCTCCTCGAAAGCGGAGCGAGGTTCGCACCACGGCGGAATCTCCGCAATGGGTGGCAAGAGGTCATCCAGGCCATGAAGCCACGATCGGTCGTCCGCTTTCAGCCCCGCTCGCAATGGGATGTCGGACTAGGCGGCACCGCCTAGTCTTGTCGCGGTCAGGCCGGCAAACGCACCGATGATTACGCCCGTAAGCACCCCAGACCACGGGCTCGGCAATCCAACGAGACTGGACAACAAGCCGACGACTCCGCCGACCACGACGGACAACGCTAAAAGTTTGAGCATCGGGCTTCGTATCTGGCTGAACTAGCGTCCGCAACTGGCCGGAAGCGGACGGTCGGCTCTTGGCGGCGACGCCGATAAAGGCGGTCGTTCAGCTCATCACCAACGGGGAGTCCGCTTTCGACCCATTGCGGACATTAGCTCTGGACCCAAAGCTCCGTGCCGATCGGTATGTCTTTCTTGGTCACGTTCTGGCCGAGCAGGATGGGGATGCTGGTCGGATGTGGCGGTGAGGCCATCTCTATACCGAAGACGCAGGTCTCCAACTCGGTCCCGTCTGGCCGCCGCAACAAGATGGCGTCACCGGTCTTGACCCGCTAGTCACCGTCTCGAGGAATTCCAGGCGCCACTACTACTCCACGCCCGGTGATCCGAAAGACATCCTCTACGGTCGACAGCAAGCGCGGCATGCCGGGACTTTGGCAGGAGCGATTACGGGCCGCAATGTCCGCTTTCCACCCATTTCCGGTCACTCGGCCGAGCGTCCGCTTTCGACCCATTGCGGACATTCATGTCCATCGGCAGACTACCATCATGAGATGGCTATCTCCCGCTCCAGTATTGCTCGCGTCGATGCTTGTTGGCGGATGCGTGGCTGCAGGCTGGCCGATGGACGACAAACTGCCTTACGTACCCGTCGAACAATGCGGCGCTCATGGCGGGACTATTCAGCCGCCGGATAACTCTGGCTGGCAACCAAATCCAATATGTGTCGTCCGCACTCCAGACGCGGGTCGCAGCTGTACGGACAGTTCCCAGTGCACAGGCCGCTGCATCTTCAACGGCGGCCGAGACGATATGGAAGATGACCCTCCGCCTGGGACCCGAGCGATTGGATCGTGCGAGCAGAGTAACTTCCTGCTTGGTTGCTTCGCCGAGGTACGGCGAGGCAGGCTGACGGGGTACTTCTGCCAAGACTGATATGTCCGCTTCCCACCCATTGCGGACGATCGCTTAGATCTGGCGGGCGCCGGCTCGCAACGTCTGCGATGGGTGGAAACGGACGTTGAGGCGAGCCGATACGTGAAGGGCGAAGAAGTCCGATGCGGCTAGGGCTTAGGCGTCCGTCCAGCTTCCGGGTTCGAGAGGAAAAATTTCTGTGGCTTTGAGCTGCCATCTGCCTCTCGCCAACCCCACTCGACTTCCTTCGCGACAAAGCCGATCGATATGTTCTCCTGCGGGTCGCCGCCTATCTCAGCCTCGATCAGGCCGATGCATCCCCAGCAGTCCCCGCCGCAATCGCCCGATAAGGGGTCGACTTCGACATTGAGTCGGCGCCCACACATTCTGCAGTTCTGGTCTTCAAACCCGCTCATCAATCGAAACCTGCCTCGGACGGTCAATGTCCGCAATGGGTCGGAAACGGACTTAGCCTGGGCCGGCTAAACGACCGTCCGGTTTTCGGAGCGGCAAAAACGGCCGGGAGCGGCCGCGACGGGCGCAAAGCTGCCATTCAAGCTGTAGGCTTGCGACCCTCCCCGCCGGGCCACAGACCGGTTTGCCGGATCCCCTCGGCCAGCCCGATTCCCGCCGCGACCGCGATGTTGAGGGAGCGGGTGCCTTCGGCTTGCGGGATTCGCACCCGCAGCGCCGCTGCCTCGTGAACCTCCGCCGGCACTCCCGAGCTCTCCGATCCCATCAGAAGCGTGTCGCCCGGCTCGAAGCGGGCGTGGGGCAGGGGGATCGCGCCTTTCGTCGTCATCAGCACGAGGCGGCGTCCGCCGAGGCCGCCCGCGAACGAATCCCAGTCGGCATGGCGGGTCACTTGGGCGATCTCGGCATAGTCCATGCCGGCCCGCCTCAGCGCCTTGTCGCTCCACGGGAAGCCGCACGGCTCGACGATGTCGACCGGGACCCCGAGGCAGGCGGCGAGGCGGAGGATGGTGCCGACATTGCCGGCCTGGTCGGGTTGATAGAGGGCGAGACGCATCCGTCTTCCTTAGCGCTCGGGAGGGTCTGCGCCGAGCCGTGTCGTTGCGGCGGCAAAATCCATGTTGGCAAAGCCGGGGCCACGCGGCTATCAGGCCGCCGAGCCGCAGGGTTGCGGCCTTGTTCGCGTGACGTCGCTCCCACCGCTGTTCCGGCGCGGGAGCGGTTTTGCGCATCCAGTACAAACTCCCTTCTGGGGTGGGCGCTGAAGGTAGAATATGGCGACTCTCGAAAAGACCGGGCCCGGGCCGGAGGACGCGCCGCACGACGGCGTTCGTCGCCGGGATTTCCTCAACCTCGCGGCGGTGAGCTTCGCCGGCGCGGGCGCGGTTGCGGTCCTGTACCCGTTGATCAACCAGATGAATCCGTCGGCCGACGTGCTCGCGCTTGCGTCCATCGACGTCGACGTCTCCGCGATCCAGGAAGGCCAGGCGGTCAAGACCGAGTGGCGCAAGCAGCCGGTCTTCATCCGTCACCTGACGGGTGCCGAGATCCAGGCCGCCAACGCGGTCGACGTCAGCAGCCTTCGCGACCCGCAGACCCTTGCGGAGCGCACCTCCGAAGGCCGGCCGCAATGGCTGATCACCATGGGCGTGTGCACCCACTTGGGCTGCGTTCCGCTCGGCGCCGCGGAGGGCGAGAACAAGGGTGAGTTTGGCGGCTATTTCTGCCCCTGCCACGGCTCGCACTACGATACCGCGGCTCGAATCCGCAAAGGCCCGGCGCCTCTCAACCTCGAGGTGCCGGACTATGAATTCACTTCCGATACCACCGTCCGGATCGGCTGAGGGAGACGCATGAGATGAGCTTTCCCTGGGCGCAGCATTACGAGCCCAAGCATCCCTTCATGAAGTGGCTGGACGACCGTCTGCCGCTTCCCCGCCTCGTCCACGGTGCCGTCGGCCCCGGCTATCCGGTGCCGCGCAACCTCAACTACTTCTGGAACTTCGGCGTCCTCGCCGGGGTCGCTCTCGCGATCCAGATCATCACCGGTATCGTCCTCGCGATGCATTACCGGGCCGACGGAGCGATCGCGTTCCAATCGGTCGAGCACATCATGCGCAACGTGAACCAGGGCTGGTTCCTGCGCTACGCCCACGCCAACGGCGCGAGCTTCTTCTTCATCGCCCTCTACTTCCACATGGGACGCAATCTCTATTACGGCTCCTACAAGGCGCCGCGCGAGATGGTGTTCATGCTCGGCCTCGTCATCTTCCTTCTGGCGATGGCGACCGCGTTCATGGGCTACGTCCTTCCCTGGGGCCAGATGAGCTTCTGGGGCGCCAAGGTCATCACCGGCCTGTTCGGGGCGATTCCGCTCGTCGGCGAGCCTCTCCAGGTGTGGCTGCTCGGCGGCTATGCGCCCGACACGGCGTCGCTGAACCGCTTCTTCTCGCTCCACTATCTGCTTCCGTTCGTGATCTTCGGGGTCGTGATCCTTCACATCTGGGCGCTTCACATCCCGGGCTCGGGCAACCCGACCGGGGTCGACGTGAAGTCGCCCCAGGACACGGTGCCGTTCCACCCCTATTACACCGCGAAGGACGGCTTCGGCCTGGGCGTGTTCCTGGTGCTGTTCTCCATCATGGTGTTCTTCCTTCCGAACTATCTCGGCCATGCGGACAACTACATCCCGGCGAACCCGCTCTCGACCCCGGCGCACATCGTTCCCGAATGGTATTTCTGGCCGTTCTACGCGATCCTTCGCGCTTTCACGGTGGACTTCATCCTGCCCGCCAAGCTGTGGGGCGTGATCGCGATGTTCTCGTCGATCCTGGTCATGTTCTTCCTGCCCTGGCTCGACACGTCGCCGACCCGCTCGGCCAATTACCGCCCGCTCTACCGGATCTTCTTCTTCATCTGGATCGCGGTGGTGGTGGTGCTCGGCTATTGCGGCGGCAAGCCGGCGGAGGAGCCGTTCGTTCTCCTCAGCCAGCTCGGCACGATGTACTATTTCGCCTTCTTCCTGATCATCATCCCGATCCTCTCCAAAATCGAGCGGACGAAGCCTCTGCCCAACTCCATCTCGGAGAGCGTGCTTCACGGCGAGCATCAGGAATCATCGCCAGCGGGGATGCCGACCGGGTCTGAACCCGGTGCCGGCGGCGCCCAGCCGCAGCCTGCCGAATAAGGGAAAGAACCCATGGCACGTCTCATCGCCATCCTGATCGGCCTCGGCTTCGTCTTCGTCGCCGGAGTGTCCTTCATCACCGGTTTGTTCACCTGGTTCACCGCCGAGGAGACGCCGGGAAGCCACGCCGCCTACGAGCATCCCCGCTCGATCGGCTTCACCTTCAACGGGCCGTTCGGAAGCTATGACGAGCGCCAGCTGCAGCGCGGCTTCCAGGTCTACAAGGAAGTGTGCGCGGGCTGTCACAGCCTGAACCTGGTCGCGTTCCGCAACCTCCACGACCTCGGCTATAGCGAGGCGGAGGTCCGGGCGATCGCCGACCAGTGGCCGATCCAGGTGCCGTCGGTGAACCCGGACACCGGCGAGGCGGCGACCCGCAAGGCGATCCCCGCCGATCGGTTCCCGAGCCCCTATGCCAACGAGACTGCGGCGCGCGCGGCGAACAACAATTCCAACCCGCCCGACCTGTCGCTGATGGCTAAGGCGCGTGAGGGCGGAGCCGCCTATATCGCGTCGCTCCTGACCGGCTATCGCGATGCTCCGCACGGCCACGAGGTTCCGCAGGGGCTTCACTACAACGCCTACTTCCCGAACCTCGACATCGCGATGCCGCCGCCGCTCACCGCGGACGGCCAGGTCACCTACGCCGACGGCACCCAGGCCACCCGCGAGCAGATGGCGGAGGACGTCGCCTCGTTCCTGATGTGGTCGGCCGAGCCGAACCTCGAGAAGCGCCACCAGATGGGAATCGCGGTCGTGATCTTCCTGCTGTTCGCGACGGTTCTGGCCTATCTCGCCTATCGCAACGTGTGGGCTGACCGGAAGGTCAAGAAGGGTGGGCCGGCGGTCGTCTGACCCGGCTTGCCTGACCGACGAAAAGCGGGGCCTCGGCATGTTGCCGGGGCCCCTTTTTCGTGGGCGGGGCACGGGCTGTTACGGCCCTCAACGGGACGGAGTGTCCCGCTCCGGAGCGCACATTCACTCGCGGTTCATTACGGAACGCAAATCCCAAGCTGTTGGTTTACCAACGGTTAACACCGACGTTCGTCCACTTTGGTGGGGCGGGCGGGCGTCTCTCTCCAGGGGAGACTTCGAAATGGGTAAGCGGCGCGTTCTGACGATCCTTCTTCCCCTCGCCACGCTGGGGCTGGCGGGATGCTCCGATTATTATGGCGACGGTTACGGCTACGGATATGGCGGCGTCTCGGTCGGTTACGGGCGGCCCTATTCCGGCGGCTATTACGGCAATCCGTACGGCGGTTACGGCTATGGCAGCTACGGTAGCTCTTATGGCGCCCCCTATTGGGGCTGGTATAACGGCTACTATTATCCGGGAACCGGCATCTACATCTACGACCAGTGGCGTCGCCCCTATCGCTGGAACGACAGTCAGCGCCGCTATTGGGAAGGGCGCCGGGACGGCTGGCGCGGCGACCGCCGCGAGTGGCGCGACAATTGGAACGACTTCCGGCGCGAGCGGCGCGACGACCGGCGCGACTATCGCCGGGACCGGCGTGACAATCGCCGCGAGTGGCGAAGGGACCGGCGGGACTGATCGATTCTCCCCGAGCGTGCTCGGGGAGAAACTCAGTTCGGTCGTCGCGCGACGAGAACGATCGAGGTGAACCGTGCGACCGGCTCATCGGCCTGGTTGAAGACGGTCACGTTCGACTTGAACGAGCCGAATTCGGGGCGGCTGTTCGATGGGCGCACCTCGATGATCTCCGTCTCGACCGACAGGATGTCGCCCGGGAAGACCGGCTTCAGCCACCTGAGCTCGTCCACGCCGGGCGAGCCGAGGCCGGCATAGGGATCTGCCCGGCCCTGCTCGACGAGCATCGCCATCGTCATCGCGCAGGTATGCCAGCCGCTCGCCGCGAGCCGCCCGAAATGGGTATTCGCCGCCGCCTCGTCGGAGAGGTGGAAGGCCTGGGGATCGTATTTGCGCGCGAACTCCAGAACCTCCTCGCGAGTCACATGGTAGGCGCCGAAGCGCTTTTTCTCGCCGACCTGGAGGTCTTCCCAATATTTCATGCCGGTCACCCCTGAACCAGATCGGGCCGGCCGTGCGGCACGGTCCAGCTCGCCTTCTTGCTGAGCGTTCCGTCGGATGTCCGCACCCGGTCGAGGACCATGAAGTCGGCGGTCACCCGCTCGGGGTTCATGTCCATCACCGCATAGCCGCGCTGGCTGTTGACCCATTTCAGCTGCGGGTTGTTGGCAAGGATCACGTCGGTGCCGCGCCGCTGATCCTCGCCGTCGCCGCCACTCGAGACCGAGGTGACGACCAACTCCGCCGCCACCGGCCGATCGCGCTCGTCATGGAGCAGGCCCGCCCAATTCTGGTGCTCGTCGCCGGTGAGGACGACGACATTGTCGAGCCCTCGCATCCGGGCGAGAAGGCGCTGGCGGGGCACTTCATAGCCAGCCCAGCTGTCGAGATTGATCACCTTCGACGGCGCCTCGTCCGGAGTGCGGCGGCGGTCGAGCGACATCATCATCACCTGCTGGGCGATGACGTTCCAGCGTGTGTCGCGGCTCGCGAGATTGCGATCGAGCCAGGCCTCCTGCTCGGCGCCGAGCACCTGCGCGCTCGGAGCGTTGACCTCGGCGCAGACGGTCTTGAAACCGTCGCCGCAGGGCTGGTCGGTACGGAACTGGCGCGTGTCGAGCACATCGATCTCGGCGAGATTGCCCCATTTCAGCGAGCGGTGGAGCTGCATCGCGCCGCCGCGCGGAAGCGATGATCGCCGCACCGGCATATGCTCGTACCAGGCTTGGAAGGCGTGGGCGCGCTTCAGTGCGAACACCTCCGGCGGAACGTCGTCCTCCGACAGATTGCCGACCCAATTGTTCTGAACCTCGTGATCGTCCAGCGCCATCACGAAGGAATGGGCGGCCTGGGCGCGCTGGAGGTCGGCGTCCATCTTGTACTGGGCGTAACGCTGCCGGTAGTCGGTGACGTCGTACAGATCGCGGCGGCCCGAATGGAGCCGGACCGGCTCGATCAGCTCGCCGCTGCGCCCGACGCGCGGATCGTCGCCGCCATATTCGTAGATATAGTCGCCATAGTGATAGACGAAGGCGATGTCCTCCCGCGCCAAATGCCGGAAGGCGGTGAAATAGCCTTCCTCATAATGCTGGCAGCCGGCGACCCCGAAGCGGAGCGAGGCAGGCGAAGCGCCCGCGGCCGGCAAGGTGCGAGCCCGGCCGCGAAGCGAGCGCTCGCCGAGGATCTCGAACCGGTACCAATAAGGCCGGTCGGGCTGAAGGCCGGTCACCTCGACATGGACCGAGTGGGCGAGCTCGGGCCGAGCCAGCGCCTCGCCGCGGGCCACGACGTCGCGGAAGCGGTCGTCCGATGCCACTTCCCACTTCACCGGAGCGTTGCCGATGCCCATGCCGCCGTCCGGCGTCAGCGGCTCGGGCGCGAGTCGGGTCCAGATGACGAAGCCGTCGGGTGCGGGGTCGCCGGAGGCCACTCCGAGGCTGAATGGATAATTGCGCCACAGCGACTGGGCCTTGAGGATGGCAGGCGCGGCGAACAGGCTCGCGGCGCTGCCGGCGACGAAGTGGCGGCGGCTGATCATGCAAGCGGTCTAAAGGGCGATGCGTACGGATTGAAGACGCATTCGGCGCCTCGAGCACCTGTCCCGCTTTCGGGCTGAACCGCTCCTCCTGTGCCGCCGTGACACGCCCTGGGTGGCCCGTTAACCATTTGATCCCGCAGGATTCCGTTGTGGCCCGCTTCTTGCCTGCAAGGGTCCCTGACGAGTCGAAGCGCGTGTCCGCGCCGACATTCGCCTGCGGCTTCCCGCCATGTCGTGGGGGTTGGGCGCCGCGATCCAGGGGCCGGGCGCTGCGTAGAGTGCGCCCGGCTCCTTCCTTTTTCGGTCGGGGCGCGGCATTCGCTGTCCATGATCAGGATCGACATCGACGGACCAACCGCCTGGCTTCGGCTCGACCGGCCCCAGGCGCGCAATGCGCTGACCATGGACGCTTTCGAGGAGATGGCGCGGCAGCTCGATGCGCTGGCGGCCTCGGACGCGCGGCTGTTGATCGTGACCGGGGAGGGGAGCCATTTCTGTGCCGGCGCGGATCTCGCCGAATTCGAACAGCTTCAGGCGAGCGAGACGGCGCGGCGCCGCTTCCGCACCGCGATCCGTGCCGCGCTCGACGCCTTTGCCAGGCTGCCGATTCCGGTTCTGGCGCACGTCGAGGGCGCCTGCTTCGGCGCCGGGGTGGCGCTCGCGATGGCGGCGGACATGCGGTTCGCGACACCTGACGCGCGCTTCGCCATCACTCCGGCCAAGATCGGCATCGGCTATCCTCAGGAAGACGTGCACCGACTCGTCGCTCTGGTCGGGCAGGGCCAGGCGGCACGGCTTCTCTATACCGGAATGACGATCGATGCCGATGAGGCGCAACGGATCGGCCTGGTCGAGACGATCGGCGAGACTACGGAGCTGCTCGCGGCGATGGATGCGTTGCTCGCCTGCGATCCGGACAGCATCGCGATGCTCAAACGCGGAGTGGGGCTCGCGGCTGCCGGGGTGCGCAGCGACGAGGCGCAGGGCCGATCGTTCGAGGACCTGCTCCACTCGCCCGCCGCCGTGGAGCTCTTGTCCCGCGCCCGCGCCGGCCGCCGCTTGCCACCCTCGGACTCATGATCCACAAGGCCGCCCCGATGCGCGCCGCCTTGCTCCTCACCCTCCTCGTTCCGCTCGCTGCCTGTCAGTCGGCGGAGCCGCAGAATGCGACCGTCGAGGCGGATGGGCGGATCGACTGCCGAATCGGCAATGACGACCAGTTCCAGCGCTTTTGCTCGGTGGAGCGCGAGCGGACGGAGCAGGGCACCTTGCTGACCGTGCGCAAGCCCGACGGCGGTTTCAGGCGGCTGCTCGCGACCCGCGACGGTCGCGGCGTGGTCGCCGCCGACGGAGCCGAGGACGCCCAGGTCAACATCGTTGGCGAGAATCTGATCGAAGTCGCGATCGC
>JAEZHP010000150.1 GCA_023416515.1 Pseudomonadota bacterium
GACGTCGGCATAGGCGAGGCGCGGCGGATCGCCGGCCTCGGCAGGGAGCGTGACCGGCGCGGCCAGGATCGCCATCGCCGCCAGGCTCGCGAGGGACTTGAGCGCAAACTGGATCATCGAAAGGCTCCTTTGCGCCTTCCAAACGCCCGACTCGCGAGTCGGGCAACCGCCCTGTCGGACCCGTCCCGCAGCGACACAGGAGCGGCGCAAATCCTGCCCCGCCGTCCACCGCGCGGCGAGGCGAAGCTCGCGACCTTCACGATGTCGCCGCCGCCCGCGCGAGCCGCCGCCGGGGCGGCCGGAAAGTCACGACTGGCACAAGAGTCACATGGAATCGCGGGGGTCCCGGCCCACGCCCGGACTTCGGAGGGCGGCGCCCGTCGCGGGGCCATGCGTTCCTTCTTTGTTCCACGTCCTCGTTAGATCAGTCGAAATCCTATTTTGCAAGCCGGCATACCGGCCCGTGTCCTTGACCGCCTAATTCTCCTGAGACAGAAAAGCCTTCGCAAACACGTGCTTGTCCGGGGAGGCGGGGCAACTGTGCTAAGGCATTTCTTTAACGCCCGGATTGAGCACTTGGAGGAGGTCGTCCAACGTCCCGATACTCCTGAAGAGACTCTTCAGCTGGTCAGGGAGGAGCTTAAGCACCGCAGCACCGCGCGAGCCTTGGGTTTACGACGCCGGCTGGAGCAGCGGTTGGAGCAGCTTGAGACCTCAAAAGTGCCCGAAACCGTGTCTTCTCGAGACATCCCTCTTGAGCGCCTCTCGCCCTCGGTACGTGCGGCCGGTCTATTCGACAAGCTAGGGCTAAAAACGGTGGGCGATCTGGTGGAAAGGACGCCCAGCGAGTTATTGCGTCAGCGGAATTGCGGACGGAGAACGATAAGTGAATTGCAGGGAAAGCTGCAGGACTATGGCTTGTCCTTGAGTGACCCAGAGCAAGATGACAGTCAAAAGCTAGGCCAGCCCGCACCACCTGAAATCCTTTCGGTTCCCCTAGCCCACTTGAACCTATCTGCGAGAGCTCGTTCATTTCTAGCACGACGCCGCATCGCATTTGTGGGAGACTTGTGCCAGCTTACAGAGCACGAGGTTTGGCGAACTCCCAACGTCGGCAGGAAGACCGTCCACGAACTCCGCCAAGCTTTGGATGCGCTCGGTTTGAGGTTCGGATCCCTGGTAGGGAGCTGGTCTAGCAAAGCGTGCAAAGGCGCGCCCCTGCCGACTCTGCCGGCCAACCTGCAGCCTCCCGAACCGGAGGAACTCGAGGAGGCCCTTCGAGCTCGGGTTCAGACTATCTCGGCCTCTGAGCGGAACACCAGGTGGACCATCGAACATATGGGATGGGATGGGCGACCCGGAAGGACCCTAGAAGCCATTGGGCAGCCGGAGGGCGTAACTCGAGAGCGGGTACGGCAAGTGGCAGCGAAATGCTGCAGGGAGCTTAAATCGAGACAGTCTCCGCCACAGGCTTTGATTCGGACCCTGGAGCTGATTGGAAGGCATGCCCCGCTAGGACAGCCCCGCCTCGATGCACTGATGAGAGAGAACCGATTGGCTTCTAGTCCCTTTCATATCGCTGGAGTACGAACTGCCGCCCAAGCATTCGGACTTAGCTTTCCCTTCGAAGTTACAGATCGATCCGACACCGCATTGATCCTGCCTCTTGGATTGAAGTGCCTCCCTCGCCAGCTCCTTCGAGCGGCTCGAAGCGAGGTTGGAGCGCGCGGGTGTATCGTCGATGACCAGCTTCTCCAGATCAGCAAGCAAATTTCCACCTCCCCGGTCGATCTGGAAATAGTTCATACAATTCTAGAGAGCGATGAAAGCTTCTCCCGCATAAACGGCGCCCCCAACTGGTGGTGGCGGCCCGAGAAAGCCCGTCGTGGTCGAAACCGCTTGGTCAACACTATCATCAAAGTGTTGGCCGCTAATCCGATTGTTTCCCTGCAAGAGCTCCGGCAATCCGTGCGGCGCCATGTGAGGTCTGGAAACGTGGCTCCGCCAACGTTCGTGCTCCGTGCACTTTGCGAGGCTCTCCCTTACGTTTCAATCAGCGACGACAAGGTAGAACGCATCGAACAATCTATGGACTGGTCAGGCGTTCTCAGTGAGACTGATAGTATACTCTGCCGGATTTTCGCCCACAGAGGACCCGTCTTACATAGTTACGAACTATCTAAAGAGGGCATGTCCGCGGGCTTAAATGAAAACAGCCTAAGTATTTACAAGACTTACTCTCCGCTGCTTTGGCGGCCAGCGCCAAGTCACTATGCACTTATAGGCAGCAACATTCCCGCTGGACTTATAGAGGACAGACAATCGCGTGCTGCCGGACATCAGAGATCGATTATCGATAGCGGCTGGATTTCGGACCATACTTTGTTCATATGTTATCGAATAACTAAATCTGTTTGGTATTCGGGCACTGTTACAGCCCCCTCATCGGTAAAACGAGTTCTCAAGAATACCTACAGGCTCTTAGCACTCGGAAGTAGCGAGGTCGGAGCATTAGTCGTCAGACGAGACTCGATTACAGGCCTAAGGCCCTTCTTCCGCATCTTTGGCGCAGAAGAGGGAGACACTTTATTTCTGGTAATTGACGTGCGGCAAGGAGCGTGCTCCGCTTGGTTGGGCGGCGAGGAATTGGCCAGGGCCATCCAGAGCGGGAGAGCAGGCACGGTCCTCTCCGAGCTTTCTAAGGCAGGCAATGTCATGGCCCCCGTCGATGAGTGGGAATCGGAGGACGAGTGAGCTCGCTTCGGAATGATCAGATCACTTTGGTAGCCTTGTGGCTCCTAGGCGGAAATAGCGATCGCGTGGACACAGAGGATGTGGCCCTACGTGTCGACGAGTTGGCCCCGGGACGGTTCCGCTGGAGGAAATACCCTTCTCACATAGATTTGGGTCTGGTTCGCAACGGCTTACAGGATGGCCGAAAGAAGGAACTAGTCGATGGAGGGGCCCTAAAAGGCTGGCTGCTTACCGCAGCTGGCTCCGCCGAAGCTGAACGACTCCTCCCTCTCATAACAGGCACCGAGGTCGTGACCCGACTGCCCGCTGAGCAAAGAGCTTGGCTCACTCGCGAGCGCGCTCGTCTAATCCAAGAGCCAGCGTTTCTTACTTCGTGCACGGAGGGAATTCAGGCAGCCAGCGACCGGGATGTACTCCGCTTCTTCAAGCTCGATGAGTACGTCACGGACGAACGAAGAAACGAGAGAATTCGGCGCTTTACGACCGCCTTTGAAAATGATCCAGAAATTGGCTCTGTCGTCAAACAGCTCTCCGAAAGAATTCTGTATGGTAAGTAGCGGCAAGCTTCGCGTAACAAGTCATGTGGCGCGTGATCTTCTTCAAAGCGCTGATCTTTTCCGCCATCCCGAACGGGTAGTCTGGGAATACGTGACTAACGGACTAGAGTACTCTAGTCCCGGCGTCCCACCCCTTGTGCGGGTGTATATTGAGAACTCGCCCAAGCGGATTACGATCTTTGACAACGGTCGCGGAATGGACCGAAACGATCTCGCGCGGTTCTTTACCATGCACGCCGAAAATAAGGACCGTGCTTTGGGCAGGCCCGGGCGGGGTTTTTTCGGGACTGGGAAATCGGCCGCATTTGCTATTGCAAACGTCTTGCGGATTACAACAGTCAAAGATGCTAGGCGTTCGGTTGTTGAGCTGCGAAGAGATGATCTAGAAGCGGCATCAACGGGAGACCCGGTTCCAGTTCGAGAACTTGAAATAGAAACTCGAACGGACGTCCCAAACGGGACTGTGGTTGAGATTGAGCAATTTCGCGTCAGCAAAATTAATCGTGGCGATATCATAAAGTCGATCGAACGACATCTTCGTCACTGGGGACGCGGCGTCACAGTTGAAGTGGACGGGATCGAGGTTGAGCCCCACGTGCCGTCCATTGCTGAGACAGAAGAATACGACCTATCCGAGAGCGATTCCCAGCTTCTGGTTGGTACCAAGCTCCTTCTTCATATCTCGAAGGCTCCTCTACTTGAAGAGGATCGGGGAGTAGCTATTCTCGCGAATGGAACTCTACACGAGACGACGCTCGGGAGCGCTAAGGGCAAGCCGATGTCCCAATACATCTTTGGGGAAATCAACGTGCCTGCGCTTGCGCAGCCATTTAAGGGTGTTGCTGCGTTCGATATGAGTCGCTCCGGGCAGTTAAACCCTGAAAATGAGGTAGTCATCGCGACCTACTCAGTCGTCTCGCGCTATGTGGAGGCTCTTCGGCAAAAGCTCGTCGAGCGCGAGAAACAACGAAAGACCCAAGAGCAAGCGGAGAGATTGCAGCACCAAGCCGACGAAATCGCACGGCTTATCAACGAAGATTATTCGGACTTTAGCCGGCGCTTTAAGCCAGTTCAAACCAGCGGGGGTGGGGCCTCCGATCTCAGACCGTCGTTGAAGACAGCCGATCTGGGTGTGGACGCGTTCCTGCTAGGCGGGGAAGAACCCGCTGTTCAGGTGCCGGGCGACGTTGTGGAGCGAGAGGGGGTAAGGCCGATTGGCCCCGAGCCCGCACCACCTAACCCCAAGGTAGAGCGCTCTACCGAAGACGCGGCAGACACGTCGGGTCGCACCGAGCGAAAATCACCCTCGCGAAGACACCCGAGCGGTGGCTTTAGTGTCCAGTTCAGGGAGAACGGAAGCGAGAGCCCTCGGGCATTTTATGAGCGAGAAACGCGGACTATTTTCATTAACCTGGATCATCCGCAGGTCGTCGCAGCGAAAGGCGAGGCGGATGTAGATGAACCGAACTTTAAAAAGCTGAGCTACGAGATTGCGTTTACTGAATATGCTATCGGCTTTGCTCAGGAAAACGCCGGAAACAATTACTATACAGACTTCTATGAACCCCTTTTTGATATGAGAGAACGCATCGACAGCCTAGCAAGGAAGGCTGCTGAAGTTTTCAGGAGCTAAGGGGGAGATTATTCCCAGCATCACGCCCTTCCGGTGGTGCGCGGGCTGGCCTTTCCGGTACGGTTCATGGCGATGTTTCCCGCCCCATCGCCCTCAAATCCCATCGCACCTGGAGCGCCGTCGCGCCGCGGTAGGCGCCGACGTGGATGTGGGGGAGCCTCGAGATGCCGTTGTTGCCGACCACGGCGACGGGCTGGCCGGCGCGGACCCTGTCTCCTGCGGCAACGGTGACGTCGGCGACGTGGGCGTAGAGGACGTTGGTGCCGTCGGCGCGGCGGAACAGGATCATCGCGGCCGGCGGGCGGCCGACGGTGCCGGGGGTGTTCACCACAGGGTTGGCGACGACCCGCTCGACGACGCCGTCGAACGGCGCGAGCACTTCGGCGCCCCAGCCGTACCAGTCCGCGTTGGCGCGCCCGTCGGTGCGGTAGAAGCTGGTGAAGCCCGGGCCGCGGGGCTCCTGGCCGCCCGTCACCATGCAGTCGGTGCCGAGCGCGTCGCCGAGGAAGGTCGCCTGGCCGGCGGGATGCTCGATGCAGGCGAAGGGGGCGCGGTAGAGCGGGTGGAGGGTGACTCCGGGGAGGTCCGCGGCGGGGGCGGTGGTTTGGAGGAGGGCGAGGAGGGCGAGTGCGGGCATTGGCCGAGTGTGGCGGAAATCTCCGCGCGGGTCACGGGGCGGGGAGAAAGTCCGGCTTGGCTGAGCTTGTCGAAGCCCTCTCCTTCCCTTGTGAGCCCGACAAGGAGAAAGAGGCCTTCGACAAGCTCAGGCAAGCCGGGATGGGCCGAGATCGGCCTTCTCCGACGTGATGCCAGAAGAAGCTGGACCCTCCGACGCCCCTCCAACGCCGCTGTGCGGCGCCGGAGCCTCCTGGCGGCTGCGCCCGGATCAAGTCCGGGATGACGAACAGACTTATTCTTCACCCATCCGCAGTGCCGCAATAAACGCCTCCTGCGGGATCGAGACGTTGCCATATTCCCGCATCCGCGCCTTGCCCTTCTTCTGCTTCTCGAGGAGCTTGCGCTTGCGGGTGGCGTCGCCGCCGTAGCATTTCGCGGTCACGTCCTTGCGCAGCGCCGAGATGGTCTCGCGGGCGATGACCTTGCCGCCGATCGCCGCCTGGATCGGGATCTTGAACATGTGGCGCGGGATGAGCTCCTTGAGGCGCTCGCACATGCCGCGGCCGCGCACCTCGGCGGTGCCGCGGTGGACGATCATCGAGAGCGCGTCGACCAGCTCCTCGTTGACCAGGATGCTCATCTTGACGAGGTCGCCCTCGCGGTGGCCGATCTGGTGATAGTCGAAGCTGGCATAGCCGCGGCTGATCGACTTGAGGCGATCGTAGAAGTCGAACACCACCTCGTTCAGCGGAAGCTCGTAGGTGACCTGGGCGCGGCCGCCGACATAGGTGAGGTTCTTCTGGATGCCGCGGCGGTCCTGGCACAGCTTGAGGATGGGCCCGAGATATTCGTCGGGCACGTAGATGGTGGCCTCGATCCACGGCTCCTCGATGAGGGCGATGCGGTTGGGATCGGGCATGTCGGCCGGGTTGTGGAGCTCGATCACGCGGCCCTCGGCCTCGCCGGCGGCCTTGGTGAGGTGGATCTTGTAGACCACGCTGGGCGCGGTGGTGATGAGATCGAGATCATATTCGCGGGTCAGCCGCTCCTGGATGATCTCGAGGTGGAGAAGGCCGAGGAAGCCGCAGCGGAAGCCGAAGCCGAGGGCGGCGGAGGTCTCCATCTCGAACGAGAAGCTGGCGTCGTTGAGGCGGAGGCGGGAGATGCTCTCGCGAAGCTTCTCGAAATCCGCGGCGTCGACGGGAAAGAGGCCGCAGAAGACGACCGGCTGGACTTCCTTGAAGCCCGGCAGGGGTTCGGCGGCGGGCTTCTTGGCATCGGTCAGGGTGTCGCCGACGCGGGCCTGGGCGACTTCCTTGATCTGCGCGGTGATGAAGCCGATCTCGCCGGGGCCGAGCTCGGGCAGATGCTCGATCTTGGGGCGGAAGCAGCCGACGCGGTCGACCAGGTGGGTGGTGCCGGCGGCCATGAACTTGACCTGCTGGCCCTTGCGCAAGGTGCCGTCCATCACCCGGACAAGGATGACGACGCCGAGATAGGGGTCGTACCAGCTGTCGACGAGCATGGCTTTGAGGGGCGCGTCGCGGTCGCCCTTGGGCGGGGGGATGCGCTCGACGACCGCGTCGAGAACCTCCTCGATGCCGATGCCGCTCTTTGCCGACGCGAGGACCGCCTTGGACGCGTCGAGGCCGATGATCTCCTCGATCTCGTTCCTGACCTTGTCGGGCTCGGCGGAGGGCAGGTCGATCTTGTTGATCACCGGCACGATTTCATGGTCGTGCTCGATCGACTGGTAGACGTTGGCGAGGGTCTGCGCCTCGACGCCCTGCGCCGCGTCGACCACCAGCAGCGCGCCCTCGCAGGCGGCGAGCGAGCGCGACACCTCATAGGCGAAGTCGACGTGGCCGGGCGTGTCCATCAGGTTGAGGACGTGACCCTTCCATTCGAGGCGGACGGTCTGCGCCTTGATGGTGATCCCGCGCTCCTGCTCGATCTCCATATTGTCGAGCACCTGGCCGTGGGTCATCTCGCGCGCGGAGAGGCCGCCGGTGACCTGGATGAGGCGGTCGGCGAGCGTCGACTTGCCATGGTCGATATGCGCGATGATGGAGAAGTTACGGATCTTGGAAAGGTCGGTCATTTCACGATTTTCTGGAGAGGTTCGCGGCGCCCTAGCAGGAGGGCGCGGGGGAGGCAAAGCGGGGCGCGCGCCGGGCTTACGCCCGAGCGACCGGAACTGGCCGGAAGCGGACGGTCCGCTCGTGGGTGTCTCACGCGCAAAGCGGTCGCAGCCCTAGGCCGATCTCCGATGTCCGCTTTCGACCCATTGCGGACATTGGCTCGGAGCTTGCCATCGCGGGGGGCAGCATTAGGATGGCAGCCTAACGGGCGGGGGCCATCTTGATGTCGGAAAGAGCCAGAAGGGCCACGCGCTCGAGGCTATTCCTGTGGGCAGGCGCTCTCGGTATCGCAGTTGCCGTCGTCGGCTTTGCCAAGACCTTCTTCTATCCGCTTCTGACCGGCACGTTCACTGCACATCCGCTGGTCTATGTGCACGGCGTCTTCCTGTTCGGCTGGGTGGCGTTCTTCTTCGTGCAGGCCCGATTCATCCACGTGAAGAAGCTGCGGCTTCACAAGAAGATGGGCTGGGTCGGCGGAGGCCTGGCAGTGGGCGTCGTGCTGTCGACAATGGCGATCGCGACTCTGGCGAGCCGGAGAACTGCAGCCACCGGCGCGCTCGCTCAGGCGAACGGCGAGCTCCTCGTCATTATGATCGAAATGGCGATGTTCTCGGCGTTGATCGCCTCAGCCTTGATCCTGAGGAAGCGGCCCGAGACGCACAAGCGCCTTATGCTGCTGGCGCTGATCGGCTCGTTGGGACCAGCCTGGTTCAGGTTTCGCCACTACTTTCCGGATGTCGGCAACCCGATCTTCTTCTACTCCGTGTTGCTCGCGGACTCGTTGATTCTCATTGCGGCTGGCTCGGACCTGATCCGCAACGCAAAGGTGCACTGGGTTTACCCCGTGGTCGGCGGTGGAATGGTGATTGTGCACCTGATCGAAGTGTTCGGGTTCGAGTGGCCGGCGTTCCAGGCCGTAGCCGACGCCCTTGCTGGACCGCTGGTCTGACGGTGCCTGTGCCTGTGCCTGTGCCTGCAACCCTGGGGGCTACAGCGCCGACGTCCGCTTTCCACCCTCAGCAGCCGTTCGCCTGATCTGACGGCCGCGCGATTCGCATGTCGGCTTTTGGGTGGAAAAGCAGACGCTCACGAGACTCGTGCTCACTACACTCAGGCGGCGTTCCTCCGATCAAAGGTCTCGCCGCCAGTCGGGCGTCAGCGCCTCCGCTTCCCAGTAGGACCCCAAGCCGATGGAGTGACACAGTCCTTCAAAGCGGTTCGAGGCTCGTAAGGACTGTGTGACAGGAATGAACAACAGCTGCGTCACGCGCCGGTGCTGGTCAGTTATGGACGGGTCGCTTTGGGTTTTGTGGACCCCCACAGCAATGGGACCACTCCGGCACAGATAGCCTTCGGCCACTTCGAACGCCTCTTCAACCGCACCGAGGCCGCTCAGGTGGATAATGGCCGCGGCGCTCTGCGCGGGTCCTTGCGACGCCGCAGCAAGATTGGCGCCTATCGCAACGCGCCTGGCTTCTGAGTCGTCCGGATGAATGAGTGAGTCGACCGTCTGCCGAAGGAGCCTGAGAGCTGTCTCGGGCATGTTCGGCCGAACCGCGCCGTCCAGTAGCTGCTCCCTCGCGTGATGGGGCCGATCCGTGAAGGCGAGGCTCCAGAACCGTGCCATCCAGATCGCCGGGTGGCGCGGCCAAAGCTGCATCGCTCGGTCGCCCACTTGGTCCATTTCGCCCAGTCTCCCCAGCGTCCACAGATGATAAACCCGCTTGTAATGGAGAATTGCGGCCAGCGGCTCTTGCTCCAGCAATTTCTCGATCATCGGAACGGCCGCGCTTGGGCGTCCCGTCGCCATTTCAAGGATCGCCATGTCGTGGATCGCTGGAAAATTGGTTGGAGCATCCTCGAGGATCGCGAGCAGCTGCCGGCGTCGAGGCAGCCAGTCGCCGAACAGCGGCGCCAGTGAGACTAGAGCTGTCCTCGCCGTCGCCTCGCCTGGCTCTATTGCGAGGGCTTGTTCGGACGCGGCCTGACAATCCTCGACGTCCCGAGCGCGATTGCACCCGTCGCCATGCTCTGCTGCGTGGCGCAGGACCAGCGCCAACATAGCCCAGGCATCGGCGCGATGCGGCGCCTGGGCCACGGCGGTCCGCAGCCGTTCGATCGTCACCGTGTCGGGCTGCGGAAGGCCGAGGCGCCACGAACGCCATCCCTCGGCCATCGCCTGCTCGACGGACTCAGCGCGGTGTGCGGCGGCGGTTTCGATCGGACGAGGCTGAACGATGAGCGAGTAGCCCGCGCCAGCCACCGTCTCGATCTCCAACGCCTTGCCGACCGCCTTGCGCGCCGCTCGACGGATCCCCGCGATCGCGCGGTTGAGGCTGTCGTCGCCGACCACTGTGCTTCCCCAACAACGCTCGAGAAGTTGCTCGCGCGTGACCAGCGCACCTGGCCGCTCCGCCAAGCTCAACAGGACCTGCATCATCTGCGGCTCGAGCGTAGCGCGGCCGTCAGGCCCCGAAATGCTCCTCAGTGCCGGACTGATCACGACAGAGCCCACGACGATGTCATCACGCGCCGCGAGCTTTGCAGTCTGCGAACGATTTGGAGCGCCGTGCATCAACTCTCCTCCCGCGGCGGCGTCGTCACTCGGTCAGAAGTCCATCATGGAACAGCGCAGCGCAAGGTGAAACAAAATCAGCGCCAATCCAGAACGGGAGCGGGCCTGATGCGCGTCGTGAAATTCGCTGGTCGACTGATGACTGCAGTATCGTTGGTTGGCTTGGTGGGGGCCTGTGGCGGCGGCGGCGGAGCAGCCCCGCCAACAGATGGTACGGGGGTCATAACGCCCACGCCGACGCCCACTGGAACGCCGACACCCACTCCACCGCCTCCGCCGCCCCCGGCTGGATCTCCCCTTCTGGTCGGTGCTGTGCCTGGGCAGACGCTTGGCGGCCTGCTCGCCTGTGCCAGGGACCCTGCCGTGGTCAATGCTCAGGGGCATGTAACAGGTCTTCCTGTCCTCACCGGTGCGAAGATCGACAACACGCTGACGCTGCTCTTCAGAGGGACCGACAGCTATGCGGTGACCGACATCAATGGCTTCGGCGCGGCATCGGCTTTCGCCCCGGCGGACAAGCGTACGTCCACCACTGTCGCGTTCGACCAATTTCTGAACGGCGGTAGCGAATTCTACATTGCCAGGACGAACGGGTTTTCGGGCACTCGCGTGTTCGTAACGCATGGACTGCTCAACGAAGCTGGCGACCTGTGTTTCTTCGCCGCCGGTCTTCCTGCCGCGACGCGTCCGACGTCTGGCAGCGCCGACTATGGCCTGATTGTCGACGGGATCGCGCAGATAGGCGGACAAAGCCTGCGGTTGTTGCCAAGCCACGATGGCGGCTTCCTGACCGTGAATTTTCAGACTGGCGCGGCCTCCCTGCAGCTGAACCTGACCGGTCGCTCAAACGCATTCGAAGAGTTCGCGGGCCAGCCGGCCACGAGCATCACATCAGCAACCGCCTCCCTTCAACTTCAGCAAGGCGGGTTCGCTCAAACAGCGCTGACGGGCACGGGCGGCTATTCGGGGATGATCACTGGTGTGTTGGTTGGAGGAAGCCAGAACACCAGCGGTTTCGGCGGATCTGGCGCAGTGTTGACGTTCGAGCTGCGCAATGCTGCCGGTGATGTCATATTCGGGGTCATAGCCGCAGAGCGTAACCTCATCTGACATGAGGAACTCAGCGCAGCCCCCCTTCGCGAAAGTCCGCACTGGGCCGGAAGCGGAGACGAGCTACGTGGCTGGACTAGCGTCTGCTTAACGCCACCCAGAGGAGGGCTGAACGTCCGAGATGGGCGCATCGCGGACACTGATACCCCCGTCGTCCTTCCGCCACGGGAGCGAAAATAGAACGAACCCTATTTTGCAAGCGCCGCGGGCCGGCACGCGCTAGGGGCGGCGGATGAAGGCGGCGCATAGGCGAAGGGACGAGCGGGCGGCTCCGGCGGGGCCGCGGCTGATCCTGTTCAACAAGCCTTATGGCGTTCTTCCGCAATTCACCGACGAGGGTGCGACGGTGCCAAGGCCGACGCTCGCGGATTATATCGACGTGCCCGGGGTCTATGCGGCGGGGAGGCTGGACCGGGACAGCGAGGGGCTGTTGCTCCTGACCGGCGACGGGCGGCTTCAGGCGCAGATCGCGGACCCGAAGTTCAAGACCGCGAAGACCTATCTGGTGCAGGTCGAGGGCGAGCCCGATGAGGCTGCGCTCGAGGCGCTTCGGCGCGGGGTGAGGCTGAAGGACGGGATGACCCGGCCGGCCGAGGCGGAGCGGATCGCGGAGCCGGCGCTGTGGCCGCGCGACCCGCCGGTGCGGTTCCGAAAGAGCGTCGCCGATTGCTGGCTGAAGCTGACGATCAGCGAGGGGCGCAACCGGCAGGTGCGGCGGATGACCGCGGCGGTGGGATTTCCGACGCTTAGGCTGGTTCGGTGGAGCGTGGGAGAGTGGACCCTGGACGGGCTCGCGCCGGGGGAATGGCGGGCGGCGGACGGGGCGTAGCGGCCGTCACGGGAGCAAGTCCCGTGACGTCAGTCGGCACCAAAGCGCCGCTGGCCGGCCGGCGCGCTCTCTTCGCGCTGTTCGCGGATTACTGCGCAATCCGCTCGCTACGCTCGGGCGCTTCGGCGGGCAAATTCGTCACGTTGTAGCGCCTGAGGCCGGCGTCGGTCAGCCAACAGATGCCGGGCGCGGGGGTGTCGAGTTGGAGTCGGAGGAGGCCGCGGCTGATTCCGGCGCGGATATAGTAATCGGCACGCTCCTCGGCCCAGCGGGCGGCGGCATTCTCGCGCTCGGCCTGGGTCTGGGCCGACGACGGATCGGACAAGGGGACGGCGGTGAAGCCGAGGCGGCCGCCCTCGTCGACCTCGCGGGCGACTCCGCCGAGAAAGGCCTCGGCGCAGGCGCCGACGCAGCGCGCTCCGGCCGGGATCCGGGTCAGTGAGCGGCGGGCGCGGATGGTGCGGCCGATGAGCAAAGCCTCGCGAATGTCGCCGCCGGGGGAATCGAACCAGATCTCGTCCGGATCGGCGGCGAGCAAGGGCGCTAGGCGCGCGGCGTCGCCGACGTCGATGGTGCCCGTCGCATGGAGGATCCGAGCACCGCCGCGCTCGTCGAGGGTGAAGCGCATCGGCTGGCGGCTGGCGTCCGCGATGACCGGGATGGTGCCGGGGAGGCAGTCGCCGGGCTCGGCCGCGGCCGGCTGAGCGACCAGACCGAAGAGCAGGAGCAGAGGCCGCATCACTCCCCTTCCCCCAAGATCAGCCGCCGGTGTTGACGACGTTGTAGCGGACGACTTCCTGCTGGGTGAGGCAGCGCCGGGTCTCGTTGTTGCCGCCGGTCGGGACCGCCCGGACCTGGTACATGACGTCGGTCAGCAGGTTGCGCGAAATGCCCATCCGGATGAGGAAGTCGTTGTCCTCGGTGGCGAGAAGCGCCGAGGCCTGCTCGATCTCGCCGACGACTCCGACCGACTGCTCGCCGCCGCGGGCGATCTCCTGGCGGACCGCGCTTCCGTTCGACAGGTGGGTGAACATGTGGACGATGAACAGGCCGCCCGGGTCCACCGAGCGCGCCATTCCGCCCATGAACATGAAGTTGCAGGCGGAGAAGCAGGCCCAGCCCGACGGAATCCGGGTCGGAATCGTGGACTCGCGGATGATGAAGCCGGCCTGGGTTCCGGCGCGGGCGTCGCCGCCGGGCGAGCGAAGCCAGATCTCGTCGATCGAATCGGGATAGTCGGCGAGCGCCGCCTCGAGGCGCGAGGGGGTCTGCTGGTCGATCCGGCCCTCGGCCTTGAGCACCCGGACTCCGTCGATGACTTCCTGGGTGAAGGTCATCGACGGGATGTTCGACCAATTGAGACTGGCCGGGCAGGTCGTGTTGACCGGGTCGCGGGCCTGGGCGGTCGCCTGGCCCAGGGTCAGGGCGGCAGCGATCAGGCCCGCCGCGAGGCGGCTAGGCGCGCGCATAGCGGGTCGAAGGCGGAGTGCGGCACATGCGCTTGGGGACCGAGGTCTCCTCGCCGTCGATGATGACGATGTCGGTAACGGTCATGCAGCGCTGGCCGCCCTGGCCGGGATTGTCGACCGCGGTGACGGTCGAGCGGCCGCGCACGCCCGGGCGGGTGTCGCTGGTCCATTCGGAGGTGGTTCCGACCCCGCCGCGCTCGGCACGGGTGGTGACCTCGTCGGTCGCGTGGGCCGCCTTCTGCTGCTCGCAGGTGTCGAGCAGGTTCATCAGCGCGTCGGTGAGAAGCGAGTGGACCGGAAGAACCGAGCTGATCGTGCTGGTGACCCGGTTCGAGCCGAGGAGGCCGCCGGCGACGGCGCCGCCGATCCCGCCGAGGATGCTTCGCCGGGTCTGGCGCGCCGGACTCTGCTGGCAGGTCTGGGCGGGGGCCTGAGCCGCCGCGGCGGAAGCGACGGCGGGAAGCGGAACCGCGAGGCTTCCCAGAATGAGGGCTGAAATCAGCACGCTACGCGACATGAGCATCTCTCCCCAATTGCTCGTGCCTGCCCTCTTACTCCTTCGCCGGACAGAGGTGAACCCATTGCGACGAAAGCGAAACCCGCATCGACGAACAAGGCCGCTCCCCTTGCGGAAAGCGGCCTTGAAAGCCGATGGTTACGGGTGCGGAGCTGTCCCCGGAGCGGCGTTTACGCGCCGGTCACGCAGGGGCTGGTCGCGCCTCGTCCGTTCGGGCCCCAGCGGCGGAAGCCGTTCGAGTCGACGTGGAAGCGAACGCCCGAATAGAAGCCGAGACCGGTCTCGTAGCTGCGGCCCTCGCGGGCATGGGCGGCGCAGACGTCGCGGATGAGCTCGCCGCGCCCGACCGAGGCCGAGACCGGGACCAGATCGAGGGCGAAGAAATTGCGGTGGGCTGAAGCGGGCGCGCCATTGGAGCAGCGGTTAAGATGCTCGTTGCGGTAACCGGACACCGGCTGGACCTTGCCGATCGCGGGGACGACGTCGCGCTTCACGAACTGGAGCGTCTTGACGATATTGTCCCACTTGTCGCGCGGGGCGACCTCGAAGCCGGCGGCGCCGCACTCGGCGAAGGACGAGGAGGTGCGCACGAGCTGCCACACCGGAACGACGTCGCCGACCCCATTGGCGTCGAGATGGCGCTGGAATTCGGCCACGGCATCACGGGCGGCGGGCGAGCGAGCCATCCAGGCGGCGAAGTCGGCGCGGCTTTGGCCGGGGGTGATCTCCGGGCCGTTATCCTGGGCGAAGCTGTCGATCCGGACCGGAACCGCGGCCACCGCAGAGGCGGCGGCGCTCGTCAGTTGCGCCTGAGCGGCCGGCTGAGCCGGAGCGATCGGCGCATTGGCCGTGGCCGGAGCCAGAGTGAGCGAAAACGTCGCCGCAAGTGCGGCCCCAGCGATGAGTTTTTGCATGGTTTTGATATAGTTGAGCTTTTTGGCGGCGCGACCCCGCCCGCCGCATTTGATCCCGGCAGCCTATCGATTCACCGCAGAATCTCGTGACGGCTGCGGATTCGATGGAACTTCTTGCGGAGCGGCGGGAACCGGCGGTGGAAGCGGCGGCGCGAGCGGGTCGCCGCCGCGCTCTATGACCGCGCAGGGAGACTCGTCTCCGAGCGGCCCAGCCGAGCCCCAGCGCCGGAAGCTGCGCGTATCGACATGGAATCGGGTGAAGGCATAGAAGCCGAGGCCCACTCCGTTCGCCTGCCCCTTGCGGCGATGGACCTGGCACATCGCCATGAAGATCTGGCGGCGGTCGAGCGGCTTCAACGGGACGAGGTCGAGGGCGCTATAGTCGCGGTGGGCGCTACCCGCCGAGCCGCGCGCGCAGATGTTGAGGCCGGGATTGCGATAGCCCGAAACCGCCTGGACAGGCCCGACCGCCCGGGTGACGTGAAGGCGGACGAAGCGCAAAGTCGCCGCGACGTTGTGCCAATATTTGCGCGGCGGCACCTGGAAGGGCGGTCCGTTGCACTCGCGCCACATCGTCGCCGTGCGCAATATCTGCCAGGTCGGGAGGATTCCGTAGACGTGCTTGCTCCGCAGCCAATCCTCGAAAGCGCGGACGTCAGCGGCGACCTGCGGCTTGCCGGCGAGGAAGGCGTGATAGCCGGCCTCGCTCTGCCCCTCGTTGGGCAACTCCTGAGCGGCCGCTGGCGCGGTGAAGGCGGCGAGCAGGATCGTCGCGAGGAGGAGCCGCAGGCTGAACATCGTCCCCGGCATAGCCGAGAAGCGGCGATTGCCAATGGGGCGATGACCGCCCCGAATGCACGGCGCCTGTTTGCGGCCGGCGTCCGTCGCGCTAGAGCCGGGCAATGACACCACTTTCCATAGACCTTCCACACAGCCTCGGCCGAGCCGAAGCGCGGCGCCGGATCGAGAACGGCACCGGCAGCCTCGGCCGGCACCTGCCCGCGGGCGCGACCGTCCAGAGCGGCTGGGCCGGCGACAGGCTCAACCTCTCGATCAGCATGATGGGCCAGGACGTCGGCGCCGCGGTCGACGTCCAGGACTCGCTCGTCCGCGTCGAGATCGTGCTTCCGCCGGCGCTCGGCTTCTTCCGGCCGCTGATCGAGGCGGGAATCCGCAAGGGCGGCGAGCAGATGCTCGAGGACAAGTCCAAGACCAGCTGACCGAGCGCCCTTTGCGCTCCGCGCCGCGCCCGCTAAGCATCGTTCACGAGCAAGCGGCCCCGGGGAGTCCTGAATGCGTCATGTCGCGGTGATCGGTTCGGGCCCGGCCGGCTATTATACCGCCGAGGCGCTTCAGAAGATCTACGGCGCGGACGTCCATGTCGACGTGATCGACCGAATGCCGGTTCCCTACGGCCTGATCCGCTTCGGGGTCGCGCCCGACCACCAGTCGATCAAGGCGGTGTACAAGCGCTACGAGAAGGTGGCGCTGAGCGACAATGTCCGCTTCGTCGGCAACGTGACCGTCGGCAAGGACGTGACCGTCGATGAGCTCCAGGAGCTTTACGACGCCGTCATCCTCGCGACCGGGGCTCCGCTCGACCGGCCGGTCGGGATTCCGGGCGACGATTTGCCCGGAGTGATCGGCTCGGCGGCGTTCGTCGGCTGGTATAACGGCCATCCCGACTTCGCCGACCTTGCGCCGAGGCTCGACACGACGAGCGCGGTGGTGATCGGCAACGGCAATGTCGCATTGGATGTCGCCCGGATCCTGTCCAAGACCGCCAAGGAGTTCGAAGGCTCCGACATCGTCGCCGACGCGCTCGAGGCGCTGGAGGGCTCGGCGATCCGCGACATCCATGTGCTCGGCCGGCGCGGGCCTCATCAGATCGCGATGACTCCCAAGGAATTGGGCGAGCTTGGCCATCTCGAGCGCGCGGCGCCGAGCGTCGATCCCGCCGACCTGCCGGCGGTCGAGGACGATGCCGCCCTGGATCCGGGCCTGCGCAAATCGGTGACGATCCTTCGCGAGTTCGCCGCCAACCCGCCGGCCGGCGACAAGCCCAAGACGATCGACTTCGACTTCTTCGCAAAGCCGGTGCGGATCGAGGGCGACGGCAAGGTCGAGCGGGTGATCGTCGAGCGGACCAGGCTCGACGAGGACGGGCGAGCGGTCGGCACCGGCGAGACCTATGCGATTGAGTGCGGGCTGGTGGTGAGCTGCATCGGCTACCGGACTCCGCCGATCGAGGGCGTGCCCTACGATTCCGACCATGGCCGCTTCGCCAATGACGAGGGGCGCATCGGCAACGGCCTCTATTGCGTGGGCTGGGCAAGGCGCGGGCCGACGGGCACGATCGGCACCAACCGGCCCGACGGAGCCGCGATCGCCGACCTCATCCAAGCCGACTTCGGAACAGCGATCAGCCGCAAGGCGGGACGGCCGGGGCTTGACCGGCTGCTCGACGAGCGCGGAGTCGACCTCGTCACCTTCCGCGACTGGCAGAAGATCGAGGCCGCCGAGGCGGAGCGCGCCCGCGACGGCGCTCCGCGCGAGAAGTTCACTCATATCGAAGAGATGTTGCAGGCGCTCGGGATCGGCCGCAGCATATAGATCCAAGGGGAGGATGATCATGTCACACGAGTTCACCAGCCGCCTTCGCCGCCTCGGCGCCGGAACCGCCGCAATCCTTCTGATCGCCGGAGCGGCGGCCTGCGGCGGCGGCGGCTCCGACAGGGCCGAGCGAAGCGACGGCAAGATGAAGTCGATGCTGGGCGGAAGCGAAGGCAACCGGACCGGCGATCGC
>JAEZHP010000177.1 GCA_023416515.1 Pseudomonadota bacterium
GCTCCGCCTGTCCCCGCTGGGCCCGCGCCGCGGCTTGGGCTTCCCTCACTTCATCGATATCGGCGCCGCGCGCGATCGCGGCGACCAGGCGCTCGATCCGGGCCGCCGCGTCCTTCACCTGCTCGTCGAGCTGACGTCGGACGTGACGCGTCTCGCGGAGCACGCGCCGCCGCTCCTCGCGATATTCGGCGAGGTATAGCTCGACCGCCCTGGGATCGAGCATCTTCTCCCTGAGCCCGTTGAGCACACGGTCCTCGAACAGGCGCTTCTCGATCCGGCGATTGTTGCTGCAGCCTCGGCCGTCGCGCGCTCGGCCGCACGCCCATTGGCCCCCGCCGATGATCGACCATCCTCCCCCGCACACCCCGCACACGGCGAGGCCGGACAGTAGCTGGCGCGGCCGCCGAGCGTGCTCGATGCGCTGCCCGGCTCGGCTCTCCCGCTCTCCCTGCACGCGCCGCCACAGATCGTTCGGCACGATTCTCAGCTCGTCCGCGGGCTCGCGGATCCATTCGCTTTCCGGGTTGGGCCGGATCAGCGTCTTTCGGGTGCGCGGATCGGTGACCTTGCTGGTCCGATTGTGGACGACTTCCCCCACATAGATGCGGTTCTGAAGCATGCCGTTCTGGCGCGCTCGGTCGCCATGGATCGTCGACGCGCGCCACACGCCGCCGCGGGGGCCGGGGATGCCCTCGGCGTTGAGGCGTGCGGCGACGGCCCGGCTGCTCTGCCCCGCCGCGATCTCCTCGAAAATGCGCCGGACGACGGCCGCCTGGTCGGGATCGATCTCGCGAAGGCCGCGGACGACCTTGCTCCCCTCGACCCGATTGGCGACGCGATAGCCGTAAGCGAGGCCGGCGGGCAGTCGGCCGTCGCGGACCGTGCCGGCCTGGCCGCGCTTGATATTGTGCGCCAGCTCGCGGCGCTGCTGCTCGTCGAGCAGGCCCTTGATCGCGCCCTTGAAGGGATCGATCTCGCCGTCCGCAAGCGTGAACAGGCGCGCGCCGTGGTGATTGAGCAGGTCCCGGACGTGGTGGGCGTCGCCCTGGTTTCGGGCGATGCGGCTCGTCGTGTCGGCGAGGACCTGGTCGACGCCGCCGGCCTCGACACGGGCGAGCATGGCGTTGAGGCCGGGGCGCTGCCCCTCGCCGGTGCCGGCGGCGCCGCTGATCGCGTAATCGGTGAACACGTCGACGACGGTCCAGCCCTCGCGCTCCGCCCGATCGCGGCACGCGGCGACCTGGTCGTCGATCGAGCTGCTATTCTGAAGCGCCGAGCTATAGCGCGCGTAGATCAGGGTTCGCATCGCGGCGCCCGTAATGCGAGAGCCGAGGCGAGCGTTCGGCCACCGCTCATCTAACAGAGTCGCCGAGATCGTAAGTCCGGTGGTCGTCGCTCGGTGGGCCTAGCACTTCATCATTGGGGAGGATGAAGTCGGAACCGGTGAAGGTCCACCACTCCCCGTCAAACCGTGCGACGATTTTACTGCCGGTCCAATGGTCGATCAGCCAGTAATATCCCGGCGCTGGTGCCGCCGTTATCGGTTTCGCGGCCATGATGGTTCCTTGCTTCGAGCCGCGGCACAATCGCGCCGAGCGGCCGCGCGCGCAAGCGCCTTGACGAACTCGGCGAAGTCGGGGTCGAGGCGCGCGGCCGAGCTCACGCGGCGAGATCCTCGCGCTGAGCTCGCGCGCGAAGGCGCTTGTTCAGGTCCTCGACCGACCAGCGGCGGTGGCTGATGCGGCGGTGGATGGCTTCGACGAGGTCGCGGCGGGCGCGGAGGTTGGGGCGCTTCGCGTCGTCGGTGCAGCGATCGAGCGCGCGCTCGCGGCGGGCGAGGGCGCGGGCGGCGGCTTCCTCGAGATCGGCGAGGGTGAGGTCGGTGCGGGTCTCGCCTGTGCCGAACAGGTCGGCGAGGGCGGCCCACGCTTCGCGGTCGTGCTCGGCCTCGGCGCGGGTGACCGTGCCGGCGGCGATCGCCGCCTCGCTGCGCTCCTCGATCGACGCAAGCTCGGCCCGCGCGGCCTGGGTGAGGAATGAGGTGGCGCCGACGCGGGTCACGCGACGGCTTCCATGGGCGCTTCGTCGGCCGCCTCGACCGGGAACTGCGCCCGCACCAGCGCCTCGGCGATCGGCGGGCAGACGCTGTTGCCGCACTTGGCGACCTGGGCCGTCTTGGTGATCGGCGAGCCGCTGGCGTCGTGGTCGATGATGTAGTCCGGCGGGAAGCCCTGCGCGTTGAACAGCTCGCGCGGCGTCAGCATCCGCATGCCGATGTCGACGATGACATATTCCTCGCCCTCGATCGTGACGGTGACGAGCCCGAAGCGGTCCTTCGTGGTGACGGTGCCGAGGGGGTTGCCGGGATCGTGGCCCTCGCTCTCGTTGCCATAATATTTGAGGAGGAAGGCGGCGACCCGCTCGGCGCCGGCAGGGCAGGCCTCATCAGCCGGATCCGCGACCGCTTCGACGACGGCATGATGGCCGCCGGTGGTGATCGTCTTGTGAGGCTTCGCGGGGTCACCCTGCCCGCCGTTCGTGTTCGACGTGTACTGGTGCGAGAGCAACGCCGTGACGACGCGCTGCTGGCTGCCCTTGGTGGCGATCGTCGAGATGGGAGCATCGGCCGGGCGGCCCGCGAGATTGTCGTTGTTCGGGCCGCCGTTCGCCTGCTCGATATGGGCGACGACAATGGCGTTCTGACCGCCAGCACTGCCTCCCGCGGTGGTGACCGTTCGAAGTGGATCCTCGGCCGACCGGTTGTTGGCCGTGTTGCCGAAGCGGTGAAGGAATGCGGTCACCGCCGCATGCTTCTGACCGCTGGCGACGGCGGTCCCCAGCGGCTTCTCCACGTCCATGGCGCGGGGAGCCTGGCCCTCGCGCTCGCCGTTGCCGCGGTGGATCAGATGCGCCGCGACGACGGTGTTATGGTCGCCGTCGGAGGCGGTGACAGTGTGCAGAGGATCTTCGACCGATCGGTTTCCGCCGCCCTGCTGGGCATAGCTGGCGAACGGCGCGACGGCCGCCTCGACGACGCCGAGCGGAGCGCAGCCGCCCGGGCGCTTCACGAAGCTGTTGGCAGTGACGGTGTGGAGCGGTTCGTCGACCTCATGGCCGACGGCTCCCGAGCGGAACTTGGTCACGTGCGGGACGACGACGCCATATTCCGCCTGCGCGGTGGTGGTGCGCACCGGATCCTCGATGTCGAAAGCTCGGCTAGCCCGCGTGTTCTTGAAGGCGGTGCCGACGATGAACGGGCGCGGATTGTTGACCACGAACTTCATGATGCCGTGCGCGATCCGGCGCAGCGTCTTGTCGGCGAGCGGCTTCTTGCGCTCGAAGATCGACGGGCAGGGAATGGACCAGTCGATGATCTCCGCCGCGGTGCGCCAGGGAAGGCGCTTGCCGCTCAGCACTTCAGGCGAGCCGGGCTTGCCGTGGCTCGGCTCCGGCCACACGATCGGCTGGCCATCGCGGCGGGCGATCATGAAGAAGCGCTTGCGGATCGTAGGCGCGCCGTAATCGCAGGCGCGGAGCTCGCGGAACTGGAGCTTGTAGCCGGCGCGGCGAAGGGCCTTGCGCCACTTCTCAAACGTCTCGCCGGCGCGATCCTTGATCGGCTTGCCCTCGCCGCAGAGCGGCCCCCAGGTGCGAAACTCCTCCACGTTCTCGAGCAGGATCACGTCGGGACGGACGCGCTCGGCCCAAAGCACCACGACCCAGGCGAGGTCGCGAATCGACTTCTCGCGGGGCTTGCCGCCCTTCGCCTTGGAGAAATGCTTGCAGTCCGGGCTGAACCAGGCGAGCTGGACCGGTCGGCCGGCGGTCACCTCGGCGGGGTCGACCTGCCAGATGTTGTTGCGGATGTGCAGGGTGCCGGGGTGGTTGGCCTCGTGCATCCGAATCGCCTGCTCGTCATGGTTGATGGCGATGTCCACGGCGCGGCCGAGCGCAGCCTCGATGCCGGTGGACGCACCGCCGCCGCCGGCGAAGTTGTCGACGATGAGGCCCTCGCGCTTCACGGCCGCACCTCCACCGGGATCAGACCGAGGGCCATGCAGAGGGTCACGGCGACGCAGGTGACCGCGAGCGCCATGCCGCCGACGAGCAGGGCGGCCGCGGCGAGGTTGTCGAGGAGGCGCCGGCGGCGGACCTCGCGGGCCCACACCGACCGACGAAGCCGCCCGAAGCTGTCCGGCTGCGCCTGCCAGGGGTCGCGCCCCTGCGTCACGATCCGCCGGGTCATTGGTCGGTTCCTTCAATCTGCATGATGATGGCTCCGACGGCCCGCGATCGCCCTTTGGCGACGAACGATCTGCCGCACGCGAGCACGACCTCGCTCACGTCGGGCGTGTGGTGGGGCTCGCTGGAGAAATCGTCAGGCGAGCAGACGGCGACGACCGAGGCCGGGCGTACCCAAAGATCACGTCCATCGGAGAGATTCAGGCACACAAATGCAGAGGGTGGTTTTCTCCGTCCGGCTGGCGGAGCAGAGCCCGCGTTCGCGGGCGCGCCGGCAGACGTGCCCATCAGGCGGCCAGGCTCATCAGCCGCTTCGCCTGGGCGATGAGCGGCTCGGCGATCATGGCGGCGGAGCGGCGCATGGCGAGGGCGGCGAAGCGCTCGCGGTCGGCCTTGGACTTGCGCGCCTTGCGGTGGAGGGCGGCGATCTCGCGATCTTCCTCGCCGGTCAGCGGGGTGGGGTCGACGAGGTCGGCCAGCGCCATGCGCCGGGTGCCGGCGGAGCCGGGGCGGAGCGGGAAGCTGGCGAGAACCTCGTCGGGGTTTCCGGCTACTCGCTGGTGGATGCGCACCAGGTGCTGGTCGCGGCCTTCGAACAGCAGGGCGTAGCTGCCGTTGTCGGGGAAGAGGGTGGGAACATTGAGCATCGGTAGGCCTCCGTTCGAGGGAACGGGAGGCGTTATGCGTTGGACATATCCAACATGTCAAGCGGGGCGTTGGATATATCATCGGACAGAGGGTGGTTCGCCGTCCGCGGTGAATATGTGCCTCTCGACCAAAGTTGATTTTTTAAGTTCTTTCAGTAGTCTCGGGGGAATCAGATACAGAGGGCCGCCATGAAGAAGATCGCCATCGTCTTTGCCGCAGGTCTTGTCGTGGGATGCGCAACTACCGCGACTTATCAGGCGGTGGGCGGCAGTCGCGCCGACGGCGTCGTTCGCCTAGCCTTCGAATACGGGATGTTCGAAAATCCGCGAGTCGACGAAAATGCGGCGCTCACCACGGCTCGGGAGCGATGCCGGGTCTGGGGCTATACTGACGCGGAGGCCTTCGGTGCAGCGACGACACAGTGCGCCGCCTATAACGGCTATGGTTGCGCGCGAACGATGGTGACGAAGGAGTATCAGTGCACCGGCGCCCACGCGCCGTCCTGATCTTCTCTTCCTAGAAGAAGTTGCTCTGCACCTTGTGCATTGCGGCGACCCGGCGGCGGTCGATCGTGAACTCGCGCTCAGGATTATACTGGCGCAGGGTGACGGTCGAGGCCGAGCGGCGGACGAGCTCCTTGATCAGCACCGTCTTGATGCGCTCGCCGTCATCGTCCGGGCCGCGCAGCTGGACGATGACGTCGTCGCCGACGCCGATCATCGCGCGCGGCGACACGACGACCCGCTCGCCCTGCTTGAAGCGGGGCGACATCGAGTTGCCCATGATGGTGAGGGCATAGGCCTCGCGATCGCCGGCCAGGCTGGACGGCCGAGCGACGTAATCGAGCACCTCGCCGAGATGAAGCTCGGTGAGCTCGATCTCCTCGTCGACGTCCTTGTGGTCGCCGCCGGTAGCCGAGCCGAGGACCGGGAGGGGCGGAAGAGGCTCGGCCCCAAAGAACTCGCGGCGGACGTCGCCGATGCCGGTGCCGGCAACCTCCGTCTTCACCAGCGGATAACGGGCCGCGTCGAATGCGACTCGAGTCACCCCGATCGCGTCGAGCAGCTTGTCGAGGGTCCCGGTGCCGGGATTGTCGTGCCCGCGGATCTCGGTGAAGATCGAACGGCTGAGGCCCGCCCGCTTCGCCCATGCGGCGAAGCTAAGCTCCGGCGGGCGAAGCGCCTCCAGGGTCTCATAGACCGACTTGCGACCATCTCCACTCATAGCGTTGGGAATGTCCAACGGGGGCCGTAGGACCGCAAGCGCGGATAAATCAAACGCACCCCCTTGACTGTCGGAAATATCCAACGCATCAACAGCAGCCATGCGGTTTCCCTCCCATGACGAGCTGGTGGCTCAGATCGACGCCTTCCTGGCGCGCCATTCAACGCGCGAGCAGCCGCTCTCCGAGCGGCAGATCGGCATCGAAGTCGCCAACGACTCGGCCCTGATCTCCTCCATTCGTGCGGGGCGCTCCCCTCGGCTCAAGACGCTCAACCTTCTCGCCGACTTCATGGCTTCCGAAGACGAGAAGCTCACCACCGACACCTCCACTCCTACCGAGGAGGCGGCGTAAGATCATGCCGCGGGCGCACATCCTTTCCGACGATGTTCGGACCAATGTCGACTTCGTGCTGAGGCAGGCGGAGCGGCGCGGTCTCGACAATGCCAAGCTCGCGATCGCAGCCGAGATCGAGGCCGAGACGCTTCGCAAGTATCGGATCACCGACCACAATCCGGCCCCGCCGATGATGGGGCTCGACAAGGCGCTGCGGCTGATCGGGGCGCTGGTCGACGAGGGGCACCGCGACCTCGCATCACAGCTGGTCGCCGGCACGGGCTGCGAGCTGACCCAGCCCGATCCCGAGGCGGCGAACCTCCACGCGGTCGGAGCGGCCTGCGCCGGGATGGCGGCGACGATCTGCACCGCCGCGGCCGACGGCAAGTTCGACCATCGCGAGAAGGCGGCGATCCGCGAGGCGGCCGCGCCGCTCGTCTCGATGCTCCAGGACGTCGCTTCGATGGGAGGGGCGCATGGGTAAGTTTCGGCGCGTTCCTAGGCGCTTCAATTGGGGCCAGCGGGTGGCGGATCTTCTTGCCCGCGCGGCTAAATCATTGGGCGCCAGCGAGCCGAAGCCAGACGCCCTTATCGTCGACCTTCGTGAGAGGATCGATGAGGTGGTCGAGTTCAGTGGCTGCGGCTGCTGGACGACATGCTCGGGCTGTTACGAGACCGAGGACGGCTACCCGAACGGCCATTACCCGTACAGCGTGATCCTCGAATGCACGCTCGGCGGCGGCTGTAGCGAGTGCGGCGGGATCGGCGCGGTGTGGGACGACACCGATTACGAGGCGATGGTGCGCGACATGCTCGCCGAGGACCGTGCGGCGCGCCAAACCCCGAGTGACGACGGTGCGCGCTGATGGCGAGCTCGGCGCCAGCGCCCCTCGACTTCGCTCGGGACGAGCGGAGGCGGCAGGATTCCTGCCCGGTCGAGATGCGGTCTCCGGCGGAGATGCGCGCCTGGGCGAAGGGCGCGAAGGCCGGCGAGCGGATGATCTACCTGACCGCTCCGGCGATGGTTCAGTGCGGCGCGTCGAGGACCGCAGCGGCGATGTTCCGCGAGGGGCTGGTCGACCTGACCAGCGAGGCACGGGGCGACTGCAGCGGCCGTTCGTGGATGCTGGTCCGGCTGACCAAGACGGGCAGGCCGGCACGCTCGTCGGTCGGCGATCCGGCGACGGCGAAGATCTACGCGACGCTTCGCCGGCGAGCGGCGGCGGGGAAGGCGTGCCCTTCGCTGGCCGAGCTGGCGCGGATCGCCGGGCTGGCGACCCGCTACCAGGCGGCGTGGCGGCTGGAGAAGCTGGAGGCCGCGGGGCGGATCCGGAGCGAAGTGATCATGGCGGCGCGCGGCCCGGTCCGGATCGTCGAGATCTGTTCGAACGGCGAGCGCACGGCGTCGCCGAATACCTCGGGAGAAAGCCGATGAACTGGTTCGGATGGTTGAAGCCGAAGCCGCTCGCGCGGTGCAGCCAGTGCGGTGCGACGTCCACCGACGTCGCCCTCGGTCTCCCGGACGGGTGGGGCGGATGCTTTCGCAACGAGACGGGAATGGTGCTGACCTGCGGCAACTGCCTCTCCGGAGCACCGGAGGGAGGTCGCCCCGAGAGGGTCGGCTTTATGGCGGTGCTGCGCCCGATGGCGGGAGAGGTAGCGTTGTTCGTGCCGGCGGAGAAGCCGGGGGAGGATGGAGCCTGCGCTGTGCTGTCGCTCGCCGAGGCGCGAGCTCTGCACGGGGCGATCGGTAACGCGCTCGCCCTGGCGGAAACCCCGGGCGAGCTGCCGAGTGACGAGAATGCCGGACGGCTTTCCCCCTCTCCCCCGTCCGGCAGGGGCGCGGAGTCCGGTTCGCCGCGTTCCGCGCCCACGTCTTTGGCCGTCTATCCGCTGGGGAGGCGGTGATGGCCGCCAACGCTGCGAAGCCCGGCTGCGGACCCGTGATCGGCGCGCCCCCGACGCTGGAATGGGTGGGGGTCGACAGGCTCAGCGTCGACGAGCGCTACCAGCGCGCCACCGAGAGCGACAAATCGCGCCGGCTGATACGGCGCATGGTGGAGAGGTGGAACTGGCGGCTGTGCCAGCCTCTGGCGGTGTCGCGACGCACGGACGGTTCGCTGTTCGTCGTTGACGGGCATCATCGACTGGAAGGCGCGAGACAGCGCGGAGACCTGCCGCATCTGCCCTGCGTCGTCACTGCCCACAACGATCACGCCGACGAGGCCGATACCTTCGTCGCCCTGAACACGCAGCGCCAAAAGTTGAGCCAGGGGGATATCTTCGCGGCCAGCCTAGCCGCGGGCGATCCCCAGGCGCAGCGCGCGTTCGACCTGTTGACCGAGGCCGGGCTGACGCTCGCCCGCCACGGCAACCCGGTGTCCTGGAAGCCGCGGCAGATCTTCTGCGGCCCCCGGATCGCCAAGGCCATTGCGGTCGACGGTGAGGAGGCCGTGCGCAACTCACTGGTCGCGCTGGCCGAGGCATATCCTGACCGGGTGGTCGGCAATGCGGCGACACTCTTCAACGCGTTGCTCCTGATCTACCGCGAAGATGCGAAGCGGACGGGGTTCGATCCCGATCTCTTCATTCAGGCGCTCGGCAGCGTCGATCCCTCGGACTGGTTCGACGAAGGCCGCGAAGCGCGCGCCGGCTGCCCCGGGATGAGCGTGCGCGAGGGCATCGCCGCCGCCTTCATGGAACAATATGACGCCCTCCGAGCCGACCTTCGGGAGGCGGCGGAGTGACGAACGTCGTTCCCTTCGTGCCTCTGGCGGCGACCAAGGAGCGGGCGCTGCTGTCGCTGCTCGCCGAGGCGGCCGACGAGGGCGCGCCGTGCCCGACCAATTATGTGCTCGGCATGCAGGTCGCGGCGGAATCGCACGTGCCGGACCTGTTCGCCTCGCTCGAGCGGCGCGGCGCGATCGTCGTCGAGCGGGCGGGAAACCGTCGCCGGGTGATGATCAGGGCGAGCCGGCGGTGGACGGACTGGACCCCGGTCAACCGCGCAGGGGCCACCGCTCGCCAGAACGAGGTCAAGAACGACGAGGGCGGGCGGCTGAGCGAGGCGGAGATCATCGCCCGGCGGGCGCCGAACCGGGAGCCGTGCCCGCGCTGCCAGGTGCGCGCGGACATTCACGACACGCATGGCTGCGGGCAGCCGATGCCGGCCTTCGGGCTGACCGGCTCCGGATCGATGGGGTTGGCTTATGACTGAGAGCGCGAGGGCGAGGGTCGAGCAGCTGCTCGCCGACGATCCGGTGTGCGGCGGGTGCGTCGCATCCGGGACGGTCGACGCGATCGTCGAGGTCGTGGCGCCGAGCGGGAAGGCGCTGCCGGTGCTTACTTACGACGAGGCGCTCGCGGTGGGGGAGCGGCTGTGGGCACGCCGGAAGGATGCGCCGCCGCGCGACTCGTTCGGATGGGCCGACCTAGTCCAGCTGACCATCGCCCTGGCCGGTGACGCCGTGGCGGAGAGAAAGGGAGAGGAAGAATGACGAAGGTGAAAGCGAGCGGCCTGGCGATTCCGGCCAAGGCTCTTCACGGCGCGCTCAAGACGGTCGCCGGCGTAGTCGAGCGGCGGAGCACGATCCCGATCCTGTCCAACCTCAAGCTCGAGGCCAACGGGACGGCCCTGACGGTTACGGCCACCGACCTCGACGTCTGGATCACGGCGCAGCTGGACCTGCCGTCGCCCGCCCATGTGAGCACGACTGTTTGCGCGAGGACGCTTGCGGCGATCGCTTCGAAGCTAGGCGCGGGCGATCTCACCGCCACGCTGGGCGAGGGCGGGAGCAAGATGACGATCGCCAGCGGCCGCGCCTCGTTCGACGTTCCGGTGTTGGCTCCGGAGGATTTCCCCTCGCCGACATCCCAGCGCTGGGACGCTCAGTTCGAGATGAACGGCGCCGAGCTCGCCGGGTTGTTCGAGGCGGTGCGCTACGCCGTGTCGACCGAAGAGACCCGCTATTATCTCAACGGGGTGTTCCTGCACGTCCGCGACGGCATGCTTGCGGCCGCCGCAACGGATGGCCACCGCCTCGCGCGCAAGCTGACCGACCTTCCCGAGGGCGCGGGCGAGATGCCGGCGGTGATTGTTCCGACCAAGGCAGTCGACCTGATCATTCGCCTTGCGGATGGCGCGATCGAGCCGGTTAGCATCCGGGTGAGCGCGACGCGCATCGAGCTCGAGATCGACGCGATGACGATCGATTCCAAGCTGATCGATGGCACCTTCCCCGACTATGCGCGGGTCATCCCGACCGCCAATGGGCGAGTGGCCCGGGTCGATCCGTGCCTGCTGCGCGGCGCCGCTGAGCGAGTCGCGGTTGTTTCGACGGACCGGACGCGTGCGATCCGCATGGACGTCGGTAAGGGCCGCATCGAGCTCGCGGTCAATTCGCCTGAGAACGGGCAGGGCCGAGAGGATCTGCCGGCGGATTGCAGCGGGGAGCCGCTGACGATCGGCTTCAACGGCAAGTATCTCGACGACGTCTTGAAGCGCAGCACTGGCAACGAGCTGACCATGTCGTTCGGCGACGCGGCTGCGCCGGTGCTGATCGCGGACAATGGGCGGCCCACGGTCACCCAGGTCATCATGCCGATGCGGGTGTGAGGGGCTGTCCGTTGAACCCGCTCCCCGCCGGCCCTTTCGGCTGCATCCTTGCCGACCCGCCTTGGGCGTTCCGCACCTTCTCGGGCGAGAACATGACTCCGCATCGCTGCGCCGAGGACCATTACCGCACGATGACGCTCGCCGAGATGAAGGCGCTGCCGGTCGCGGAGGTGGCGGCGGCCGACTGCGCGCTGTTCATGTGGGTGGTGGGGTCGCACCTCGCCGAGTCGCTGGAGCTGGCGGCGGCGTGGGGCTTCGCGTTCAAGACGGACGCCTTCTACTGGCTCAAGCAGCGGCTCGCCGGAGCCGACCAGGTCGACCTGTTCACCGGCGACATTCCGGAGCCGCGCATGGGCTTCGGCTATTGGACCCGAAAGCAGGTCGAGCCGTGCCTGCTCTTCACGCGCGGGAGCCCGCGGCGGCTGACCAAGGGCGTCCGCCAGGCGATCGTCGAGCCGAGACGCGAGCATAGCCGCAAGCCCGACGTCCAATATGAGCGGATCGAGGCGCTGGTCGGAGGGCCCTATCTTGAGTTGTTCGCTCGGACCGCCCGGCCGGGCTGGTCGAGCTGGGGCAACGAGGTAGGGCGGTTCACGGCGAGCGAGGTAGCGGCGTGAGGGGTCTAGCTTGCCTTGATCCCCGCCTGAGCGAGGTCGATTGCCCGCAAGAGGTTTCGCTTCAGCAGCAGCTGGATCTCGCCCCACTGGATCAACAGGTCGTCGGCGTGGCCAGTGCCGACGATTCGGCCACCGATCATCGCCTGGTTGCTTCCGACGATCAGCGCGCGGCTCAGCATCGACTCGCCCAGGTAATGGCGGTCGCTCGTGATGTGGCAGGCGGCGGCCCGCGCGGCGGCGATGAGGTCGGTGAGATCGGTAACTTTGGGGGCCGGCGCGACGTCATCGGTCAGCGAGACCCGGGCGCCGCGGCGGTCGAGCCACTGCAGAAGGTCGTGCAGCACGACCAGCGCGTAGGTGATCGCCGGCCAGAAAAGCGGTCCGTGGGCGCGACGGGCGTCGAAGATGCCCGTCGCTCGAACGGCCTCAAGATCGTCCGCGAGATACGCGGCGATCGCGGGGTTCACCTCACGGTCGGTCTTTCTCAATGCCATCTACCTGAGCAACTGAAGGGCGTGCTCGACGCCCAGCTTGGTAGACCCGGCAACGAGCGTCACTCTTTCCCGATTGAGGTTGTATCGACTCTCGTTCTCGCCGCCCAACCTGATCGCCTCAAGTTCCTGCCGCAGGGTCTGCCAATTGGGGCCCATGTTCGGGACGAGATGCCGGGTCGCGCGCCAGAGGTCCACGCTCGTCTGCACCGTTCTCTGACTGACAAAGTTGTACGTCTCGAAGGCCTCATCCAGCCTTTCTTGGTGGATGATTGCCCGCGGCCGAATGTCGGGTTCGCCCGTCCAAGGCTGAGTATTCTCGACCGCCGCGATGCAGGCGTCGCCGAGCTCCCGGAGCGCGCGCTTCAACTGTTCTCGGTCCGATCTCGCTCCGGCGCTCGATCGCCATTCCTCGATTCCGACGGCCACCAACACGGTGAGGCCCACGCCGAGCGCTCCCGCTCCAGCGCCGAGCCAATCGCCTGCGGTGGCGCTCGGCACCAGGTTGATCGCCATGGCAATGGCGTATCCGGCGACCAGGAACAGCACGGCGCCGACCGCAGCGAACAGCGTCCACTTCATGGAGCGATGATGCCGCCGGCGTTTGCGCGCCGCAAGGTGGGTTTGGAATGAGCGGCGGGCTTCACGATCTCGACGCGATCAGGCGATCGGTGTCGCTCGTCGGGCTGGTCGCCAGGCGGGTGAAGCTTCGCCGCGCGGGGCGGGGGTGGAGCGGCCTGTGCCCGTTCCACCAGGAGCGGACGCCGAGCTTCACGGTCAGCGACGAGAAGGGCTTCTACCACTGCTTCGGTTGCCAGGCTCATGGCGACCATTTCGACTGGCTGGTCGAAACGACCGGATGCGGCTTCAAGGAAGCCGTTCAGCAGCTCGCCGACCCCGCCGGGGTCGTGCCGCGCTCGGCCGCGCCGATCGCCCAGCGCGAGGCGAAGCGATCCGCCGGCGGCGACATCGTCGGGTCAGCGACGGTCGGGCGCTGGATCTGGGCGACCTCAGGGCCCGCGCGCGGCGAGATCGTCGAGGGGTGGCTGGAGGCGCGCGGGCTCGATCCGCGGGCCGAGTTCGTGCCCGGCACGGCGGCGATCGACGGCTTGGCATTCCACCCGCGCTGCCCGGTGGTGCCGTGGAAGGTCCACGAGGAGCCGGGCAACGCCTGGCTGACCGCGCCGGCGATGGTGGCGCCGATCGCGGACTCCACCGGCGCGGTGTGGGGCGTCCATTGCACTTATCTGAGCCCGGACGGGCGATCGAAGGCGGCTCTTCCGAAGGCGCAGGGTCAGGATCGGCCGACGCGAAAGATGTGGGGCAAGGTCGGCGGCAACGCCGTCTGGCTGGAGCCGTTCGAGGGGCACACCAACAGCCAACCCGCGCCCAACTTGCCGTTGATCGTGGGTGAGGGGATCGAGACGTGCTGGGCGTTCGCTCAGGGCTTCGGGCGGGCGTGCCGGGTGGCGGCGACGCTGAGCCTGGAGAATTTGCAGGGCGGCGCCATGCGGCTTCGCGACGGCTCACTGCCGCTGTGGCGCCCGGTGGCAGACCCGGAGCGGGCGCCGTTCCTGGTCGCGGACGCGGGCGAGGTGATCGTGCTCGCCGACGCCGACATGAAGCCGCTCCGCAACCAGAAGGTGCAGCTCGCGCGCGGCGCAATGCCCGTCCGCGCTGACATCAGCTCGCTTCAGAGGTCCGAGCTGTGCGCGGCGCTGGCGGTGCAGCATTGGCGGGCCGCCGGCGCGACCAAGGTCAGCGCCGTTCGGCCGCCGATGGGCATGGACTTCAACGACGTGGCGCGGAGGGCGGCCGCGTGAGCAGCTGGAACGGCGAGACCGGAGACTTCGAGGGCGGGCTGCAGGACAGCATCGATCCAAAGCGAATGGGAGAGCGTCTACGTGGCTATGTCGAGGAAGCCGAACGGCTGATCTGCGACCGGGACGACGTCAACTTGCAACTCCGGGCGGTCTTCGATGCCGCGAAGGAGTCCGGCTTCTCGCCGAAGGCAATGAGAGAGCTGATTAAGCGCCGGGCGATGGACCCGCGGGTGAGGGCGGACTTTGACGCCACGCTGGAGGTCTACGAGACAGTCGTAGGGCTCGGTCCGGCACTGAACGGCGGGACGTTGCGGCGAGTGCCCGATGCGCTGCCGGCGCCCGCGCCGAAGCTCAGCAAGAAAGACAAGGACATGGCGGAGGCGCTCGCCTTCGCAGGCGTCAAGCGGGGGAGCGGGTTGAGTGTCGTCGAGTGATTCCGTTGAAATCGCGGTCCCGGATCCGCTCGAGCTCGCATGGAAGGAGCTTTCGGACCTCGGCAATGCCGAACGGCTGATTCCGCGAGTCGGCGGCAAGCTGCTCCATGTCGAGGGGCGGGGATGGGCGGCCTATGCCGGAACGCATTGGTCGGCCGAGCAGGGCGAGACCCTGGCGCGTCGGGCCGCGCACGGGGTCGCGCGCTCCATGCGCGAGGAGATCGCGGCGCTCGCCGAAGCGCTCCAGAAGCGCGACATCCCCGAGGGCCTGACCGAGGAGATCGTCAAGGATCGGCTCCTGAACCTGCGCAAATGGGCGGTGAACAGCGGCAACGCCAACAAGACGGTGGCGATGCTGAGCCAGGCGGCCGCGCTGCTGCCGGCCATGCGCGACGATTTCGACCGTGACCCGCTCGCGATCAATGTGTTGAACGGCACGCTGCGCGTCGTCCAGCGACCGGAGGGGGTTGGCGGGCGGCCCGGAGGTCGCTGGACCATCGAGCTTTCCCCGCACGATCCGCGCGACATGATCAGCCGGGTCGCCGAGGTCGAATATGATCCGGACGCCGAGTGCCCGCACTGGGAGCGCCACCTCGCCGTGGTTCTGCCCGACCCGGACGTTCGGCGGTTCTTCCAAACCTGCGTCGGCTACGCCCTCACCGGCCTCATCACCGAGCAATGCGTGTTCCTTCTCCAGGGGCGAGGCGGCGACGGCAAGTCGACGACGATGAACGTCATCCGCGAGCTGTTCGGCGGCTATGGCTCGGCCGCGGACGTCCAGACCTTCATGGCCGGCGCTCAGCGCTCGGGCGCCGACGCTTCTCCCGACCTGGCGCGCCTCGCCGGCGACATGCGGCTGTGCTCGACCGGAGAGCCGAAGCGAGGAGCGCCGCTCGACGAGGCCAAGATCAAGGCGATCACGGGCGGATCGCCGATCGCGGCGCGCGAGCTCCACGGCGACCTTTTCGAATATGTGCCTCGCTTCAAGCTGTTCCTCGAGTGCAACGCAAAGCCGAGGATCAGCGGCGACGACGACGGCATCTGGCGGCGAATCGTCGTGATCATGTTCCCTCACCAGTTCGACGAGAAGAAGGGATCGAAGCCCGACAAGCGGATCCACGACCGGCTGATGGCGGAAGGGCCCGGAGTCCTCAACTGGGCGATCGAGGGCATGCTCGCCTGGCTCGAGGCGGGCGCGCTGGTGCAGCCGGAAGCCGTGGCCGAGGCCGTGGAGGACTACCGCCGGGCGGCCAACCCTTTTGGCGAATGGATGGCTGAGCGCGTCGACACGCGCGATCGCAACGCGCTGACGCTCTCGGCCGACCTCTACGGCGACTACAAGCAATGGTGCGAGGACAACAGCGTCGGCGACCGCGACGTGATGAGCTCGACCGCGTTCGGGCGGGCGTTGGGCGACCGACAGATCCTGAAAGGGCCGAAGGACCGGCAGGGGCGCATTCAGCGTCGTGGGGCGCGCCTGCGGGCGGCGATGGACTATGGCGCGGTCAGGGAGCCGCAGCGGGCGCCGGAGCGGCCGTACGATGCCGACGAGGAGCCTTACTGATGGCCGATCAGTCGGACCTACGCCGTGCCGCTTCTCGCCGTATTTCGCGGAGCCGATATGTCAGCCCGGTAGCGCGTCGGCGCACCATCTCCCGAGTGTCGTTTATCTCGTCTTGTATCTCGGAGAACGGGGTCCGAGGGCTCTCGGCCCGCACAGCACGCCGATATTGCTCTTCCTGGTCGCCGCAGGTGCCCAGTGCACCTTCGCTGATGTCGCCCGCTGGATCGCTGGGGTTGCTGCGCGACAGATCCCCAACCTGGTCGAACACACAATCGATCCATGTCTGGAACGCCTGTCGGCGCGTCTCCTCGGCGGTGCTGACCTGTGCTGCGGAGAGCATGAGCGCGACCATGAGCATGGCGAAGATGATCGCGCGTAACGGCAAGAATTGCAAGCGGCGACGGATAGTTGACGGACAGTTGAGCCGAACCCTCCGTGCTTTCGATAGGCGCGGCGCATCGGGCGCGATGCCGGTCCTCGTTCGAAACCGAAAACCGTGTGCGGAAGGGGCTGAAACCATCCGTCCCTCCGTCAACTGTCCGTCGCCGCGAGGCCGGGAAAACCGCCAATGACGGAGGGTGCGGAGGGTTCGGAGCGTTCGCGGCCTGTCTCGGTCATGTGTGGGCGCGCATGTGCGTCAATGTCCGAACCGTCCGTCTGTCCGTGAGTGTCTTGAGAGAAGAGGATAAGGAAGATGGGTGGGGTTGAGGCTTTCAAGGCGGACTCGGGGAGCGAGCGGTTCTGGACCTTCGCCCTGGTCGAGGAGCGGCTCGTCGAGGCGATGCGGCTGTGGTGGCGCAGCCCGGGCGGCGGATCCTCGCCGTTCGCGGCCGACGGGCCGTGGGAGCTGATCACCGAGCGGACCAGGGCCGAGGCCGGCGGCGGCTATATCGGCCGCGGCGAGGTCGAGCAGGTGGCGCTTCGGCGGCTTCCGCTCACCCGGGGCGAGGTGGCGGCGCGCGATGCGGCGAGCGCGATGCTCGAGATGGTCGAGGGAGACGAGGACCGGCGGCTCGTGGTGCTGGTGCTTTGCCAGCTGGCGCGCGGGGCCAAGCGGGTCGACTGGGCGCCTGTGAAGCGGGCGTTCGGCGCGCGGCGCGGCGCCGGGGCGCTGGCCGAGCGCTATGCCAGGGCGATCGGCTTCGTCGCCTTCCGGATGAACGGCGTGCCGCTTCGGCAGGCTCGGGCGCTGTCGCGGCGGCAGGGGACGGGCTGGGAAGAGGTGATGCCGCGCAAGGGGCAGGACCTGGCGGCTCGGGATGGCGCCGCGTGAACGCGGCGGACATCCTCGACGCGCTGATCGCAGAGTGCGACGACAGCATGATCTGGGCGAGTGAGCTGGCGCTATCAACCGGGGCGCGCCGCTGCGACTTCTGGACCATCGCGCCTTGGCAATCGAAAGGGTATCTGGCGACGGCTTTCGAGATCAAGGTTTCGAGAGCTGACTACCGCCGCGACACCTACGAGAAGCAGCGCGAGGCGCGGCTGTTCAGTGACCGCTTCTACTACGTCACGCCGCCCGGACTCCTCCAGGCGGAGGAGATCCCCGACTGGGCTGGACTCATCGAGATCGTCGAGGGAAAGAAGCGGATCGTTGTGCCCGCGCCGCTGCGCGACAAGGATGCGCCGAGCTGGGAACTCATCGTCTCACTGCTGCGGAATAGCGGCCAGATCCGAAGAGACGCAGATCTGGTACGAAAGGAGCGGGACCGCCTCCGTCGGCAGCTAAAGGACGCTACCCAGCGCCTTCGCGCCGCTGGCAAGCAGCCGTGGCAGTTCGGGATCGATGTCTAAAAAGTGCGACGTGCATTCGCTGGAGGTGTTGGTAGCCGCGTTTCGTTGACGGCGAGAGCGCGGAGAGGCGCAGGAAACTGCGGAAAACGAACGTCAAGCTGTGTGGAGCAAATAAAGTGTGTGGGCCACACACCTCCTGAGAGGGTAAATCTCGATATGCTGAGGCGGAGCGTCTGCTTCTGCATCATCCTCCCTGGATCAATGGAACTGGGCGGCGGCGGGGCGGCCTGCCGCCGCTCTCGTTTGCGAGGTGACGTGGGCCGGTTGAAGGCGATGCCGTCGCGGCTCGGGTCGCTGCCCGGGAAGGTGAGGGCGATGCCGAAGGCGGCCGAGCCCTTCTATCAGAGCGCGGCGTGGAAGCGGCTCGTCGAGGACCGCAAGCTCGACGCGGACTACTTCGCCGCGAAGGCGAGGGCGAGGCGGGGCGAGCGGCTGATCCTCGACCACAAGCGGGAGCGGAAGGACGGGGGCGCGGACCTCGACCCGGCGAACACCGAGTGGCTCACGTTCAGCGAGCACCAGGCCAAGACGGCCCGGGCGCGCGCGGCCAGAGCCAGGGGGGAGGTCAAAAGTCTGTAGGGCTGGTCGGCTCAACACCGCCGCCCCCCTCATTTGGAGATTTTTTTCTTGAGCGCGGAAAATTCTGGCGACGTCGATCTGTTTGGCGACCCGATCCCGGAGGGGTTTGAGGGGCGCGGGCGGCCGCCGCATGTCGCGACCGAGAGAAATCGCAATAAAGTCATGCTCTTAATCGCGCTCGGGTGGACCGAGCCGCGGATCGCTGGAGCGCTCGGCATCTCGAAGCCGACTTTGAAGAAGTATTATTTTCGCGAGCTGCGCGCCCGCGAGGTGATGCTCGACCGGCTGAAGGCGACGCACATCACGACGCTGTTCGAGCAGGTCAAGGCCGGGAACATCCAGGCGATCAAGGAGCTGGGTCGGATCATCGACCGGATCGACGCGGCTCGCTTCGGAATCGGAAGCGACGACGACGACCGGGACGAGGGGCCGGCAACGCCTCAGACGCCGGTCGGAAAGAAGGAGGCCGCCCGCCTGGCGGCGCGTACCGCGGGGCAGGGGTCGGCCTGGGGCAACGACCTGCTGCCGCCGGAGGTGAAGCACTGAGGATTTCATGAACCCCTGGCGCACGGCCGTTCCGGACTGGCGCCAGCGGATCATGGCAGGCACCAGCCTGGTGCCCGAACTGCCGCTGTTCGATGCAGAGGCGTCCCGGGCGCTGAGGATTTTCAAGCGGCTGCGGATCCCGGACGTGATCGGGAAGCCGACGCTGGCCGAGGCCTGCGGGCCTTGGTTCTTCCCGATCGTCGGGGCCTTGTTCGGCTCCTACGACCCGGAAGCGCACCGGCGGATGATCCAGGAGTATTTCCTGCTCATTCCCAAGGGTAACGCCAAGTCGTCGAACGGCGGCGCGGTGATGCTCACGGCGACGATCATGAACCGACGCCCGGAGGCGGAGTTCAGTTTCATCGCTCCGACCATCCAGGTGGCAGGCATCGCCTTCCACCAGGCGGCGGGAACGGTGAGGTCCGACCCGGAGCTCGAGAAGCTCTATCAGATCCGGGAGCATATCCGGACGATCGAGAACCGCACGACGGGCGCGAAGCTGAAGATCAAAGCGGCCGACACCGACGTCGTCACCGGCGGCAAGGACGTCGGGACGATGATCGACGAGACGCACGTCTTCGCGAAGAAGTCCAACGCCGCGGACATCTTCGTCGAGATCCGCGGCGCGCTGGGCAAGAGGCCTGATGGTTTCCTGTTCCAGACGACGACGCAGTCGAAGGACCCGCCGTCTGGCCAGTTCAAGGTCGAGCTCGAGCGCGCCAGAGCGGTGCGCGACGGTGAACTCGACCTGCCAATGCTGCCTATCCTCTACGAGTATCCGGAGGAGGTGCTGCAGGCCGAGCTGTGGAAGTCGGATCGCCGGACCTGGCATTTCGTCAACCCGAACCTCGGTCGATCGCTCGACGAGGAGTTTCTGAGGCGGACGCTGGAGACGGCGGAGCGCGAAGGGGCGGAGCAGCTGACGCTGGTCGCGTCGCAGCATTTCAACGTCGAGATCGGCCTCAGGATGCGCGCCGACCGGTGGCGCGGCGCGGACCTGTGGGAGGCCGCGGCCGCGCCGTCGTTGACCCTGGAGGAGCTGCTCGCGCGGTGCGAGGTCGCGGTCGTCGGGATCGACGGCGGCGGGCTCGACGACTTGTTCGGGCTGTGTGTTGCCGGGCGGGAGCGCGGGACGAACCGGTGGCTCTACTGGTTCAAGGCCTGGGCTCAGCGCGAGGTGCTCGACCTTCGGAAGGAGGTGGCGCCGGCGCTGCTCGATTTCGAGAATGACGGGGACCTCGTCCTGATCGGCCACAATGGCGGCCCGCGGCTAGACGACGACGAACCGGAAGGCGCGCCTGTCGAGCAGGACATCGCCGAGATCGTGGCGATCGTGGAGCAGGTGAAGGCTTCAGGGCTGTTGCCGGAGAAGGGCGCGGTCGGGCTCGACCCGCAGGGCGTCGGCGCACTGGTCGACGCTCTGGCGGGGATCGGACTCGTCCACCCGCAGGTGGTGGCAGTCAGTCAGGGCTTCAGGCTGTCGTCGGCGGTTTGGTCGATGGAGCGGAAGCTCAAGCACCGGATGCTGGCGCATTCGGGATCCAAGATGATGGCCTGGTGCGTCTCGAACGCGAAGGCCGAGCAGAAGGGCAACGCGGTGATCATCACCAAAGAGACCGCGGGCAAGGCGAAGATCGATCCGCTCATCGCGGGCTTCAACGCCACGAAGCTACTCGAGGTTAATCCGGAGGCGGCGGGGGACGACAATGGGGGCGTCAGCGCCTGGCTGGGTAGCCTGAGGGCGGCCGCGGGGTGAGGGTCTGGCAGAAGGCGATCACGACGATCCACGATTGGTTGGTCGTCGGGAAGTCGCCGAAGTTTCGCGATCCCCAGAACGGGGAGCGCCGCGGCGGAAGCTCGGCGGGCGTGTGCGTCAACGACCAGGCGGCTATGGGCGTCAGCGCCTTCTTCGCCTGCGTCCGGCTGCTGGCGTCGTCGATCGGATCGCTGCCGCTGCCGGTCTATCGCCGGGGGAACGACGGGGTCGCTAAGCCGGCGCCCGAGACGCCGCTTTACAGGGTGCTGCACGACAGTCCTAACGCCGATCAGACCCCGGTCGATTATGTCGAGTTCATGGTGATCTCGCTACTGATGCGGGGGAACCACTACGCTCGGAAGCTGAAGGAAGGGGCGCGGCTGATCGGCCTGGAGCCGGTGAGGCCCGACATCGTGTCGGTGCGGCGGGCTTCGAATGGCTCGCTTCGCTACCGGTGGACGTGGGATGGAGTCAGTTACGATCTCGGCGAGGAAGAGGTGTTCCACGTCCGAGGATTCGGCGGCGGCCCTACCGGCGGGCTGTCGGTGATCAGCCATGCCCGTGAAAGCTTGGGCATCGCGATCGCAGCGGACCGAGCGGCGGCGTCAATGTTTGCCAACGGTCTCCGGCCGAGTGGGCAGATAGTTTTCGATAAGTTTCTGAGCCCGGAGGAGCGCGCGATCGCCAGAGGGGAGTTGGCGGACCAGTTCGTCGGCGCCGCTAATAGCGGACGCCCGTTCATGTTCGAAGGTGGTGCGAAGTTTGAGGCGTTCACAATGAACGCCGACGACGCGCAGCTCCTCGAGAGCCGCGGGTGGTCGGTCGAAGAGATTTGCCGTTGGTTCGGCGTGCCGCCGTTCATGATCGGCCACAATGAGAAGACGACGAGCTGGGGGACCGGGATCGAGCAGATGCTGCTCGGCTTCCAGAAGTTCACGCTCAACCCGTACCTTCGTCGCATCGAGCAATCGATCCGTAAGCAGCTGCTCAGCCCTGCCGAGCGAGCTCAAGGCTTGTTCGCCGAATTCAACCTGGAAGGGCTGCTGAGGGCCGACAGTCAGGGTCGGGCGCGCTTCTACGAGACGATGACCCGGATCGGCGCGATGACCCGCAACGAGGTCCGGGCGAAAGAGAACCTGCCGCCGGTCGATGGCGGCGACGTGATCACGATCCAGTCGCAGAACGTGCCGCTGGAGCAGTTGATCGCGGACTCGATCGAGCAAGGCATGCGCCAACATACGCCGATGTACCTGCAGGCCGCTTTGGAAAGAGGAAAGAGCTGATGCGGTTCGGGATGAAGCGCTCCCTAAAGGTGCGCGACTTCGCGCTGAGCGTGAAGGCCGAGGGCGTTGCCGACGACGGCACGTTCGAAGGTTATGGCTCGGTCTATGGCGTCGAGGACAGCTATGGCGAGATCGTCGCTCCCGGCGCGTTCGCCGAGAGCCTGGCTGAGCTTGACGCGAAGCAGCGGCGCGTGCCGGTGCTGTGGCAGCATCGCAGCGACCAGCCGATTGGCGTCTATTCGGAAATCACGGAGGACGAGACCGGGCTGTTCGTGAAGGGCGGTCTGCTGATCGGCGACGTCGCCCAAGCGAAGGAAGCGCACGCGCTGATGAAGGCGGGCGCGGTCACCGGCCTGTCGATCGGCTACTGGGTCCGCGAGAGCAGCTTCGACGAAAAAACGAAGATCCGCACGCTCACCAAGCTCGACCTGGTCGAGGTGAGCCTCGTCACCTTCCCGGCCAACGACGACGCCCGCGTCGAGGCCGTCAAGTTCAAGCTCGCCCATGGCGAGCTGCCGACAATGAGGGAATTCGAGAAGCTCCTGCGGGAGGCAGGTTTCTCGAAGAGCAGGGCCACGATCGTCGCCGAACATGGCCTTGCCGAATTGCACCGGCGGGAAGCCGGCGCCGAGGCGGCATCCGAGGACATCAAGTCTCTCACCGACACCCTGGCGGGCTTCGACCTGCCGCAATTCGGAAGGAAGTAATCATGAAGACCGCAGCTTTGCTGGCGGCCACCTCGGCCGCGTCCATTGGTATGTCCGCCCAGCCGGCGCCGGAATTCGGCCGCAAGGAGGACAATCGCGATCCGGATCAGCCGGACATCAAGAAGCTGTCTGTCGACCTCAAGGAGGCGACCGACAAGGTGAAGAAGTTCGCCGAGCAGGCCGAGACCGAGATGAAGAATCTCGGCAAGGTCACCGAGGAGACCAAGGCCTCGGCCGACAAGGCGCTCAGCGACATGAACGGCCTGTCGACCCGCCTCGACGACATCGAGCAGAAGCTCGCACGCAGCGGCAACGCCAACGAGCCTCAGGGCCGGAAGTCGCCTGGTCAGCAGGTCGCCGAGAGCGAGGAGCTCAAGGCCTTCCTGGCTGGCGGCCGCAAGGGTCGGGTAAGCATCGGCGTCAAGGCCATTATTTCGGCCCTCACGACCGACGCCAACGGCTCGGCGGGCGATCTGATCGTGCCGCAGCGCCAGCCCGGTATCATCACGCCGCCGCTTCGGCGCATGACGGTGCGCGACCTGCTGACGCCGGGCAACACGACGTCGAACGCGATCCAGTATGTCAAGGAGACCGGCTTCACCAACGGTGCGGCCACCGTCTCCGAGACCGCCGCCGCCACCAAGCCGCAGTCGGAGATCAAGTTCGACATCGTCACGACCGCGGTGACTACGATCGCTCACTGGGTGCTGGCAACCAAGCAGATCCTCGACGACGTCCCCCAGCTCCAGTCCTACATCGACGGCCGCCTTCGCTACGGGCTGGAATATGCCGAGGAGCTTCAACTGCTGCTCGGCGGCGGCACCGGCACCGACCTCAACGGCATTTACACCCAGGCGACCGCCTACTCGGCGCCGACGACGCTGCCGGCGACGGTGACCAACATCGACGTCATCCGCCTCGCTATGCTGCAGGCGGTGCTCGCCGAATATCCCGCCACCGGTATCGTGATCCACCCGACCTCGGGCGCGGAGATCGAGCTGGTCAAGGACACGACCGGACGCCACATCATCGGCAACCCGGCCAATGGCGGGACCGGCTTCACCCTGTGGCGCCTGCCGGTCGTGGAGACTCCGGCAATGACGGCCGACAAGTTCCTGGTCGGCGCGTTCCGTCTCGGCGCTCAGATCTTCGATCGGGAAGACGCCAACGTCGAGATCTCGACCGAGGACAGCGACAACTTCCGCAAGAACCTGGTGACGATCCGTGCCGAGGAGCGCCTGGCGCTCGCGGTCTATCGTCCGGAGGCATTCATCAAGGGCGACTTCAGTGACGCCCGGACCGCCTCCACCACTCCGTAAGCAGCGCGCGGACAGTTCGAGCGGAAGGTGGGGCCGGAGCGATCCGGCCCCACTTCTTCTCAGGCGGCCGTGAGCGACCGCCCGAGAAGAAGAGGAGGCAGCGATGAAGCTGAAGGCGAACGACACCCTGGCGATCAGCAACGTCAAGAACGAGCCGATCCAGCCCGGTGAGCAGTTCGAGATCGAGGACGGCCAGGGCGCCGATCTCGTCAAGCGCGGCCTCGCGACCGAGGTTAAGGCCGCGAAGGTCCCGGAGAACAAGAAGGCGGCTGAGCCGTCGAACAAGAGCGGTTCGGGCAAGGCCTGAGACCGTACGAGCTTAGGCGGAGGTGATGGTGAGGCGATTTAAGGTCGACACCGTCACGCCGCTTGCCGACGTCGGCCTCGTGGTGGGCGTCGAGGAGATGAAGAAGCATCTCGGCGTCGACCATGCGGAGGATGACGGCCTGATCGCCGTATTCCTGGCGGCGGCGCAGGAGGCGGTGGAGAAGTTCACCGGGCAGGTGCTGACGCCGCGGGTGCTGCGCTGGTCGGCCGAGCGGTTCCCGTGCCTGCCGGAGCCGGTGCGGCTGTACCGGTCTCCGGTGACGGCGATCGTGGCGGTGCGCTACGCGGACAGTGGCGGCGTGATGCAGTCGCTCGATGCGGCCGACTGGCGGTGGAGCGAGGCGGCGGGTGATACGCTGCTGCCGGCGCTGGCGGGCGATTGGCCGGCGTTCGTGCCGGGTGCCGGCGCCGCGGCCGTGCAGGTGGATTTCGAGGCCGGATATGAGGACGGCCTGGCGCCGCCTGCGCTGAGCCAGGCGGTGAAGCTGACGGCGGCGTCCTACTATCTCGACCGCGAGGGCGGCGGGGGCGGGGGCGAGCTGCCGCCGGCAGCGCAGTTCCTGTGCCGGCCCTATCGGTCGGTGATGATTTGATGGCCTTCATGGCGCGTTCGCAGCGGCCACCGCGCCGCCTTGAGGCGGGGCGGCTGCGCGAGACGATCACGATCCGGCGCCAGCAGGATGTGCCCGACGGCAAGGGCGGGTTCGTTCGGGACTGGAGTGAGTTCGCGACCGTCCGAGCCGAGGTGATCAGCCAGAGCGGCCGAGAGGCCGTGATCGCGAACACGCTGCAGGGCGTATCGACATATCGGATCACGATCCGGTCACGGCCGTCCTGGCGCAACGGCGGCGGCCCGCAGGCGAGAGACCAGGTGCTGTGGCGCGGGCAGGAGTTGAACATCGTGGCGCCTCCCGCGGACCCCAACGGGTTCGGCGAGGCGCTCGTCTTTATTGCCGACACGTCGACGCCCCAGGGCGCGGCGATCTGAGGAGCTTAGACATGGCCAGGGTGAAGGTGCTGAAGGGGTTCGAGAGCGGGACCTATGGCAACCGGGAGAAGGACGACGAATTCGACTATCCGGTGACCGAGGATCCTGGCCGCCTGATCGCGGACGGCTTCGTCGAGCGGCCCGCGGCTCCAGCGAAGAAGCCCGACGAGAAGTGAGCAAGCGCCGCGGCGGCAGCTGGTACCGAGCTCGCCGCCAGTTTCGCGACTTCTCGAACCGCAAGCGGTCGGAGATCGAGGGTGTTCGTCCGCTGCGGCGCCTGTTCAAACAGTTGCCCGACTCGCTGAAGCGAGAGCTGGTCGAGACGCTCGACCGGGGCGGGAAGCGCATTCTCGCTGCGCAGCGGGCTTCGGCTCGCCGCAAGACCGGGGCGATGGTGTCGGCGCTGAGCATGCGGGTCTATCCGGCCCGCCTCGACCTGAAGGTCGGGTTCATCGGCAAGCGGGTCAACCGCAAGCTTTTCTACGCGAAGATCCTCGGAGGCGGCCGCAAGGCGCAGACGGTCGAGGCGAAGCGCAAGGGGTCGAGCTACTCGCTGCGGGTTAAGGCGCGCGGCGCCGAGCCCGTGATCGATCCGCCCAGGGCCAAGATCGCCCGGGCTGAGCTGTTGTCCGACATGGACGATGCATGGACCCGGGTCCTGTCCCGGGCGGCGGGAGGCGACTTTGGGGATTGATGCCGCGCTCGCCGTCCAGGACGCGTTCTATGCGGCACTGAATGTGCCGGCGGTGACCGACCTGGCGCCGGTGATGCAGCACGTTCCCCAGGACACCGAACCGCCGCTGGTGCGGATCGGCAAGATCGACCTCGAGCCGGCGGGCGGCAAGGATGGAGGCCTCGACCGAGCGACGGTCGAGGTGCTCACCGACGTGCGGCGCCCTCGGCGAGCGGACCTTTATGCCCTGATGAGCAGGGTCCGCACGGCTCTGGACGGTGTTGCGGTCGAGGCCGCGGGCGCCGCGATCTCAACGCCCGAATTCGAGAGCCAGTCCGACGACCTGCTCGAGGATGGGCAGACCTACGAAGGAACGCAGGTTTTCAGCTGTTTCGTGCAGGAAATTTGAAGGAGAAGCCAAATGGGCAAGAAGCTGGGCAACGACTATCGCGTGTGGGTGGAGAGCGCCGTCGCCGGCACTTTCAACGAGATCAAGGGCAACACGGCCCTGTCGATCAGCCGCTCGGGCGGAGCGATCGACACCTCGTCCAAGGAGACGTTCCCCTATGGGACGCAGGCCGCCGGCGCGCGCAGCGTGTCCATCCAGGCGACCTTCCGCCCCGACCTTCCCGACGCGCAGGGCTATGGCCGGCTCGCGACCAACGCCAAGGCGCTGGTCTCGACCCCGTTCCTCATCCAGGTCCGCAAGGGCGGCTCCGCCGGCGTGGCGCCGGGCGACGTCGTGTTCGAGGGCTCGGTCTACGTGACCGACTTCAACGACCAGCTCGGCCTGAACGAGGTCGTGGAGACGAGCGTCACGTTCGTTCTCGCCGCGGCCCCGGTCACCGACACGCTGCTCTAAGCGATGGCGGGCAAGGGCAAGGCCGCTGCGGCGGCTGAGGGCGGGGACGCCGCGCCGAAAGTGAATCGGCGCGGCGAACTCGCGATCGAGCTGGGCGGGGTGAAGTATAATCTCCGCCCCAGCTTCGCGGCGATCGAGGCGATCGAGGAGAAGGTCGCTCCGCTCGACGCGTTGGTGACGGAGCTCCACAACGGGCGCGTGTCGGTTGCTCACATGGCGGTGATGACGGCCGAGCTGATGAAGGCTCACGGCACCGCCAATCCCGACGATCCGCTGATCCACGACTATAAGGGCGCCAATCCGCGCAAGCTCGCCGAGCTGATCTATGAGGCCGGAGCGATGCGGGCACGCCTGGTGCTCGGGATCATCGCGGTCGGGGCGCTGAGCGGAGGCTACACCGCCCAGGGGGAAGCGAAGCCGGCGGCGGAGAAGAAGGGCGAGACCCCCGGCGCCGGCAGCTCGGACTAGCCTGCGTCGCCTGGCACTGGAGCCCGGCTGACTTCTGGGCCGCGACACCGCACGAGTGGTTCGCGGCCTATGAGGTCTACAAGGAGATGAACACCCGCGACGACGACTAGGGCTTCAACGCCTGTCGTCGACGGGGAGGCGGTTGCGAATCTCGTGCGCCAGCGTCAGCAGGCGGTGGCGCTGGAGGACGCTGCAGATGGCGTAGGGAACCACGGTGATCGCGACAGCGGCCATCATCCCGGCGGGTGAGGGGTTGGTGATGAGCAGAAGCCCGCCAAGCCCGGCGCCGATGACGGCGGCTATCTCAAGAATGATCAACAACGCCGTCGAGAGCATGTTCTGACGCTCCATTCCACTGTTGAAGTCCCGGCGTCGATTGTCGTCGTAAAACGAACTTAGAGCAAGCAGGCCGCCTTCGGGCGGCTTTTTCTTTGGAGCATCTGCATGGCCCGGGGCGGATCGGACAGCGTTCGCGAGCTGATCCTGCGCTTCAACGCGCAGACGGAGCTCGCGCGCCGCGAGATCCGCGAACTGGCCGACAAGCTCGAGCGCGACACCCACCGCATGGAGCGGGACATGCTCGGCCTCGACCGGACGATGGACCGGGTCGGAAGGGGCTTCAAGCGCGTCGGCGGGATGATCGCCGGTGCGATCGCGGTCGGGAGCGTCGTCGCCGCGGGCCGCGCGATGCTGCAATATGCCGAAGCTGCCAAGCAGCTCGAGGCGCAGCTCCGCCTCGCGACCGACCGCTCGGGCAATTTCCTTCAGTCGCAGCGTGACGTCCGGCGGATCGCCGAGGCGACCCGGTCCGACATCAACGAAGTCGGCGCCCTCTATGCCGGCTTCATGCGTAACAGCGCCGAGCTCGGCATCAGCCAGATGCAGGCCGCGCGGGCGGTGCAGACGGTCACCGAAGCCTTCACCATCTCGGGATCCTCGGCCGAAGAGGCCGCGAACGGAACTCGCCAGCTGATGCAGGCATTCCAGTCCGGCACGCTGCGCGGCGACGAGTTCAACTCGATGATGGAGAACGCGCCGAGGCTGGCGCGTCTCCTCGCGGACAGCCTCGGCAAGCCTGTCGGCGCCCTCCGCGCCATGGCCGAGGCCGGGCAGCTCACCGCTGACACCCTCACCACCGCCTTCACCGACGGCCGCTTCACCGCTGCCCTCGACCGCGAATTCCGCGCGATGCCGGTCACCTTCGACCAGGCGATGACGCTGCTCAACAACAGCGCTCAGGAAACGTTCGGCGCGTTCGACCAGGGCGGCCAGTTCAGCAACGCGCTCGCCGACTTCCTCACCCGCGGCTCCAACGGCATGAGCGACCTCGCCACCGAGGCGGCCGAGGCCGGGGTCAGCATCCGAGCCACGATCGACGGCCTTTCCGACGCGTGGGATCCGTTCGGCGCCAGCGCCGAGGGCGTATTCGACTGGATAGCCCAGGACTTCCGCGACACCACGCTCGAGATCCTCGACTTCATCGACGAGATCGACCGCGCCTGGCAGGGCGTGAAGCAGGGCATGACGCCCGAGGGCCGTACGCAGCAGTGGATGGACTGGTGGAACCAGGAGTCGCCACCGCAGGTCACCGGCGACAACGTTACCTTCTCGGACGGCACCACGAGGCGTCTTACCGCCGACGAAGACCGCGCGCTCGACCGCGGCGAAAACCCGTGGGCGTCGACGCCGAACACGCGCGGCGGCCGTGCGCGCGCGGCGATCCGGGAGAGCGAGCGCGAAGGCCAGATCCGACTCGATGTCATCGGGCTCGGCGGAACGACCCGCAACGGGCAGGATTTCGGGCCCTCCGGCATGCAGCGGTGGCTGGCCGATCCGACTCGCTACGACCTGTTCGGCAACCTCATCGCTCCTCGGGCGAACCGCCCGGCGGCGGCGTCGTCGGGCAGCGGTAGCCGCCGCACGCGCCAGCCCCGCCAGAACAACAATTGGCGGAGCCGCGAGGAAGCGATCGGCTATCTCGGTCGGACGTTCGAAGCTCAGGGCCTGAGGGTCGGCGAGAACAACCAGTTCGGCGGCGTCCAAGGCAATCATCCCGGCATGGGGAATGCCGCGCACGGCCTCTATGCGATCGACGTCAACGCGATCGGGGGCCGCGATGCGAGCAATCCGGAGGCCCGGGCCCGTCTCGACATCGCCGCTCGCGAAGCCCAGGCGATGGGCTTCAAGGTCCTGTGGAACGGCCAGGTCTATGAGCCCGGGGGAAGCGGCCCTGCCGGGGCTATTCCGCGCGGACAGAACCAGCACACCGATCACCTCCACGCCCAAGCTCCGCAGGGTATCACCGGGGAGCGGCGTCGCGAGTTCGACGCGTCGCGCGCCGCCGAGCAGCAGTGGCGCCGCGAGGAGCGGTACGGCCAGCAGGTCGAGCAGGCCCAGCGGCGATTGCTCGACGCGCGCGGGGCGCTGATCACCGGGGCGGAGGAGCGTGCGCAGTTCGAGCGGGCGCTGATCGAGACCGAGCGCCGGTCGGAAGATGCCCGGATCGAAAGCCAGATGATCCAGGGGGAGATCACCGAGGCGCAGGCCGAGCAGCTGAGGCTGATCAACAACGCCACGGCCGCGGCGGAGCGCGAGCGGGTCGACCGCGAGGAGGCCGACAGGATCCAGCGCGAGGCGCTCGACCTGCGCCGCTCGGATCTCCAGAACGAGATGGACCTGCAGAGCGCCTCGGCGTCGCTGCTCGAAGGCCGGGAGGCCCAGCGGGACGCGGCGTTGAGGCTGCTCCGGCTCCAGATCGAAGCCGAGCGGATCGAGCTCGAGGGCATCATCGCATCGCGCGATTCGACCGAAGCGCAGAAGGAGATCGCGCGCCGGCGGCTCGCCATCCTCGGCGGCCTGCAGGAGATGGGCGAGCGGGGCATCAACCGGCAATATGAGAGCCCGTCGGAGCGCTACATGCGCGAGCTGCGCGGCGCCGGCGACAGCCTCGACGACCGTTTCGAGGAGATCGCGGTCAGCGGGCTGGACGCACTCAACGAGGGACTGGTCGACGCGATCATGGGCGCCAAGTCGCTTGGCGACGTGTTCCACGACATCGCCAACCAGATCATCGCCGACCTGCTTCGGATCGCAATCCAGCAGCTGATCCTCAAGCCGCTCATGGAGATGCTCGGCGGCGTCGGTGGCGGCGGGGGTGGAGGATTCGGATCGCTGCTGGGAGGCTTGTTCGGGGGAGGCCGGGAGGCCGGCGGCTCGGTCTATCCGGGTAAGGCCTATCTGGTCGGCGAGAAGCGTCCCGAACTGTTCGTGCCGCACACCTCCGGCGTGATCGTGCCGCGCCTGCCCAAGATCATGGTTCCGAAGCGCAACGGCGGCGGGGTGAACCTGACATTCGCGCCGGTGATCAGTGCACCGGGCGCGGATGCCACGCAGCTGCGACAGGTCAGCGCCGAGCTCGCTGCGATGCGGCAGAGCTTCCCCGGCAAGGTTCTCGAGGTCGTCAAGGACGCTCGCGACCGGAGGGTCTTCTGATGGCGATCACCTTTCCGCGCGACATGCCGAGCGTGGCGGCGCTGTCGATCTATTTCGAGCTCGAGCGGGTCGATTTCCTTTCCCCGGAAGCGGGGGGCAGGCTGGGCGCCGTCTCGGCCGGGCAGCCATTGTGGAAGATGGCGCTCAGCCTGCAGAACATGACGTCGGCCAACGCCGACGTGTGGCGCGCCTGGGTGGCCGCCCAGAGGGGCGCCCAGCGGCAATTCTACGGCCGCGACCTCGACCGGCCTTATCCCAAGGCGCATCGAAACGGCTTCGCCGGAATGGTGCGCGCGCTGGACGGCTTGCCGTTCAACGGGTCGGCGTCGAGCTGGACGCGGTTCGTCGATGCCGACGGCAACGAGCGAGTCACCCTCACCAATCTTCCGGCGGGGCTCACTCTCGGGACGGGGGATTATATCGGCTTCCGATGGGACCAGGCCGGCGCGGGCGCAGGCAACATGAAGCGCCGCGCCCTGGTACGAGTCGTCGAGGGCGGGACCACCGCCGCCAGCGGCCAGCAGACGTTCAGCGTCGAGCCGTCGGTGCCGCTGATCGTGCCACCGACCGCCATCGCCCATATCGACAATCCTGTCTGCCTGATGCGCCTGGTGCCGGAGGAGACGCAGCTCGGCGAGCAGGGGCTCGGCGCGATCACCAATGCCGGCGTTCGGGTCGTCGGCCTGCAGGACCTGTTGCCGTGAAGGTATTCTCGACCGCCGCCCAGGCGGAGATCGAAGCCGGAACGGCGATCGTCTCGGGCGCGGTCAAGATCGAGTGCGTGCCGCCGGTGCGGGTGTGGGGCGGCTACGGCACGATCCAGATCGCATCGGGGGCGGCAGGCGCACTCGAGGATTATGACGGCATCGGCGACCGCGGGATGGCCCAGGCGACGTCGGCATCGCTCGGCGGATCCGAGCAGAATGTCACGCTGAGCCTGTCGGGCGTCGAGCCGAAGGCGCTCGAGCTGCTCGACGCGGCCTCCGTCCGGGGCGCTCCGGTCGCGGTCTACCGCCTCATCTTCAAGGGCGACGGGCGAACCCTGCTCGGCGCTCACGTGTTCACCCGGGGGCGGCTCGACGACCTGGTCGTCGACGAAGTCATCGGCGGGACCGCGACGATCAGGGCGATGGTCGAGACGGCCGCGCGTGGGCTCGGCCGACGCGGCGGGCGGATGCGCACCGACACCGACCAGAGGCTGGTCGATCCCACCGACGGCTTCTTCAAGCACGTCTCCTATGCCGGCGAGAAGATGCTCGCCTGGGGCGGCCAAAAGCCGAAGCGGGCGGGCAACGTGCTTCCCGGCACCACCGGCCCCGGAGTCGGCGGCGGTGGCGGAGTCGGCTTCCTTCAGAACGAGCAGGCCGGTCTCAGCCGAGAGCAGCTCGGCTAGACATGGCGAGGGACGTCGACGCCCTGATCGGCTTCCTGGCCGATCGATCCGGCATGCCCTTTCGCTGGGGGCGCGGGCGCAACGATTGCGTCGCGTTCTCGGCCAAGGCCGCCAAGGTGCAGACAGGCATCGATCCGCTCGGCGATCTTCAGTGGAAGAGCCGTCGGGAGGCGCGGGCGCTGATGAAGCGCCTCGGCGGGCTGGAGAAGGCGGTCGACGATCGTCTCCCGCGGATCGCCCCGGCGATGGCCATGCGTGGCGACATCGCCGGCGTGGAGGATCCCGAGCTCGGCATCCGGTTGATGGTCGTCGAAGGGGCGACCCTGGCAGGGCCCGGCGCGAGGGGTCTCGAGCGACTGCCGCGCGCGATGATGGTCGCGGCGTGGTCGATCGATCCGGAGGCTCAGTCCGATGGGTAAGGTCGTAAAGGACGTCGTCGGCGTCGCGGTCGCCGTCGTCGGAGTGGTCACCGGCCAGCCTTACCTGATCATGGCCGGGCTCTCGTTGACGGCCTCCGCCCTGCTGACGCCCAAAGCGAAGCAGACGGAGCGGCAGGCGTCGGTCCTGAACCTCCAGGTCGGGGAGGTGGCGCGCGAGGCCATCCTGGGCGAGGTGGTGACCGGCGGATCGCTGGTCGACGGCTTCAACTATGGCGGCAAGTACGGCACCGATTGGGAGGTGCTCGTCATCGCGCTCGCCGACCACGAGTGCGAGGCGCTGGTCGGCTTCTATGTCGACGATCAATATGTCGCATTCACCGGTGACGGCAACGTCGCCGGGTTCAACAACCAGCTCCAGGTCTACTTCCGCAAGGGCACCGAGACGCAGACGGCGCTGCCGCTGCTCACCGCCAACAGCGGCGGCGCGTGGACCGCGAACGATCGCGGCGTCGGCGTGTGCTACGTCGCCGTCGCCTACAAGGCCGACGCGGCCGACGCGAAGAACCCGGTGTGGCAGGGTCGGCCGTCCTTCCGGTGGCGGCTGAAGGGCGCGAAATGCTATGTCGCGCGAAAGGACAGCACGGTCACCGGCGGCTCCGGCGCGCATCGGCGGGCGACCCCGTCCACCTGGGAGTGGACCGACAATCTCTACGATTGCCGCTACGCATGGGTGCGCGGCATCTATGCCTGCAACCGGGTCAACGACCCGACGATGCTGCTGGTCGGACGCGGCCTCAACGCGATCGAGGCGCCGCCTGAGAACACGTTCGCGCCGGCCAATCTCTGCGACGAGGTCGTCGACGGCGAGAAGCGCTACACGATCGGAGCGGTGGTTCGAGCCGACGATCAATATATCGCGGTCGAGGAAATGGTCGCGGCCGCCTGCGGCGGCGTGATCACCCAGATCGAGGGCAGCGTCGAGATCGAGCCCGGCCAGGCGAAGGCCGCGGCGCTGAGCTTCACCGATGCCGACCTCGTCGTCGGGAGCAGCGTCGATTACCGCGAATTCCTGTCGCGAGCCGACGACGAGTGGACCAACACGATCGTTCCCCGCTACGTCGAGCCGGCGCAGAACTGGGCGGACCATGCCGCGCCGATCCGGCGGGTGGATGCCGACGTGATCGCCGACGGCGGGCCGCGCGAGGAAGTGCTGGCCCTGTCCTTCGTCAATAAGGCGAAGCAGGCGGGGCGGGTCGCAGAGATCAGGCGCCGCCTCGGCCGCCTGTGGAAGCGGTCCGGAGTCGTGCTCGGGCCGCGCTTCGCCCGGCTCGAGGCCGGCGACTGGGTCGAATGGACCTCGGCGCGCTACTTCAACGGAGAGACGCGCACCTTCCGGATCGACGCTGCCTCGCTCGACGAGAAGTGGCGCAGCACGATCCGGCTGCGCGAGGTCGCCAGCAGCGTCTACACGACCGCAGCGTTCATCGCCGACACGGCCTCCGCAACCGCGCTTCCGACGCCGCCTGCGATCGGGCAGCCGGGGGCGCTGGCCTGGGCGGTCGCGGGGCTTCAGCTGTCGACGGCGAGCGGCGCGGTCCCGGCGCTGGTCGTGACCGGCGCCGTCGACGACGTCTACGCCTCGGCGATCCGGTTCGAATATTGGCGCAACGACGGGGTCACGCCGCCTGCGTCAGTGACCGACTGGATCGAGCATGGCCGGCTGAGCCCGGCGACGGTGCGCACCGACATCACGAGCACCGCGCCGGGCGCGGTCTATTATGTGGCGGTGTCCTACATCGTGGACGGGGAGCCGGGGACGCGGCGGATCCTCGGGCCGGTGGCGGCGAGCACGGCTTCGATCCCGCTCGGCAACGTGACGGGCTTCTATGGCGACCCGGCAGCGACCGGCGCAGAATATACCAACACGAACCCGAAGTTCGTCGACTGGCGGACGGGGCAGGCGAACCCGACCGGATGGGTGATCACCAACCCGGGCGGGGCGACGATCACCAAGGCGGCGGGCCTCGGGACCCCGAACGCTCTCGAAGTCGCGTCGGTGGCGGGACAGCCGGTGCAGCACGGCCAGGTGATCGGCTCGGCTGCTCAGCAATCGGTGGCGTCCGACCAATATCTGCTGATCGAGGGCGACGTTCGCCTGGTCGCCGGCACCCTCGCCGGCGCAGGCCTGCGGCTCGAATTCTATGGCGCCGACAACAGCTACAAGGGCGTCCAGACGATCGTCCTGGCAACCGACGCGGCGGCCAACACGACGGGCTCGGCGGCGGGAGCGGGCACGGTCGGCGCCGAATACAGCTTCCGAAAGACGGTGCGCGCCCCGGCGGGGTCGTTCTACTACGTCTTCGCGATGGACACGGCGCTGGCGATCCACGGCTCGATCGCCGCGGCCCGGACCCTGCGCTGGCGCAAGGCCGGAGTGCGGCCCGCGAGCGACTCCGAGATCAGGGCCTTCGTCGGTTTGACGCCGAGCGGCGACGTCGCCCGCCAGCTTCCGAGCCCGACGCTGGTCCCGCCGATCACGTCCGCCAATCTCAGCTACAAGTTCACCGGAGCGATCACCTACAGCGCCGCCGCGGGGACGCCGGCGACGGCGACGATCTCGGTCGGCGCCGGGCAGCTCCTGATCGGCAACACGCCGGTGAGCTACAACGCCATGAGCGCGGCCGTGTCGGGCACCGCCGGGACGACGGTCGCCTTCCACCTCTATGTCGACGACGCGACCTTCTCGGGAGGCACGAAGACGCTGGTCGCAACGACCAACGGGAACGACGTGTACGCCTCGAATGCGCGCGTGTGGATCGGCACCTGCGAGGTGACCTTCCCGACGTCGGGCACCGGGTCCGGCGGCGGGCGCCCCCGCGGGGCCGGCGGCGCCGGGGCCCCGG